>JAPXRK010000030.1:0-10774 GCA_033813575.1 Synergistales bacterium | reverse complement strand
GCGGATGCCTCGGGGTATTTCCAGAAGGTCTCCCTTCCCGGGGGAAGGGCCCTGAAGGAAACCGCCGTTCACGAACTGATGCTCGAGTGCGACGTGTTCATCAACATTCCCGTACTGAAGCACCACGGGGGGGCGGGCATCACCATGGGCATGAAGAACCTCATGGGCACGGTGTGGAACCGGGGCGAGTTCCACTCGAAAGGGCTGCACCAGTGCATCGCCGATGTCAGCCTGTTCAGGCGCCCCGCCCTGACGGTCATCGACGCCTACCGCATGATGACCCGCAACGGCCCGAGGGGCACGTCGGAGGGGGATGTCACCGTGCTGAAGGCCCAGATCCTGTCCACGGACATCGTGGCCGGGGATGCGGCGGCGGCGAGGATCTTCGGCGCCGACCCGAAGAGCGTGCCCTACATCCGGAGCGCCGCGGAGATGGGGGTAGGGACCATGGACCTGGAATCCCTGGGGGTGGAGCGGATTGCCCTCTGAGAAGCTCCTGCCCCGGATGAAAAAGCGGGCGGCGAAGGCACGCTTTCTGCTTGCCCTCTCCTTGGCGGTGCTGTTTCTCGCGTTCTTTCTTTTCCGGTCGGGCACGGCGGGCAAGCCCCTTCTTCCCGCTCTTCAGGCCGTGCCGTCCGTCCTTCGGTGGTGGGGAGGAGCTGCCATGCTGGCCCTGGGTGCCCTTCTCTCCGGGAGGGCCTACTGTTCCGTCTTGTGCCCCCTGGGAACCTTCCAGGAGGCGGTGTGGCGGTGTGGAGGGCGGCGCCTTTCCGGGTACACCCCGGGATCTCCGGCACGGTACTGGACCCTCGTTCTCGTGCTGGCGGCGGGCGCTGCCGGGATGGCGGCAATCCCCGCCCTCCTGGATCCCTACGCCGCCTTCGGGAGGGGCGTCACCCAGCTTCTCCGGCCGGTCCTTGCCGGCGGGATCGACGGTCTTGCCGGCTTTCTCGAGAACCTCGGACTGTTCGGGGTCATCTCCAGGGCAGGTCGGATCCCCTTCGTGCCCGGACTCTTCTGGAGCACCGCCGTCTTTTTCCTGGCCCTCACCCTGTGGTCCCTCCGGAAGGGGCGGCCCTTCTGCGGTACCCTGTGTCCGGTGGGAACTTTTCTCGGACTCTTTTCCCGGTCGTCCCTTCTCTCCGTCCGGTTTTCCGGGGAGAGCTGCACCGGCTGCGGCCTGTGCGGCGCTGTCTGCCCCCAGGAGTGCATCTCCGTGAAGGAGCGGACGGTGGATGCCGACCGGTGCGTTCTCTGCCTCCGGTGCGTAAGTGCCTGCCCGGGAGGGGCCCTCGCCCTTGCCTTCGGCGGCGGGGGGGAGAGCCTGTCCAGGAGGGGACTGCTCCGGGCGGCGGCCGGGACCGCCGCGGCCCTCGGGCTGGCCCTCTGGAGCGGCAGGAAGGACGGCACCGTTCCCGCGGGAGCCTCATCCCGGGATGAAAAACTCTCCATCTCACCTCCCGGCTCGAAGAGCCGGGGAAACTTCACGAAAAAATGCGTGGCCTGCACGGCCTGCGTGACTGCCTGCCCGGCGGGGATTCTCCGCCCGTCCCTGGGGGAATGGGGGGCGGAGGGGGTTTTCCAGCCCGTCCTTGACTACCGGCGGGGATACTGCCAGTATGGATGCACCGCCTGCGGCGACGCCTGCCCCACGGGGGCCATAGAGTCCCTGGAACAGGGAGAAAAACAGCTCGTCTCCATCGGGAAGGCCCGCTTCCTGCGGCGAAACTGCATCGTCCGGAAGCACGGGACGGCCTGCGGCGCCTGCTCGGAGCACTGCCCCACCCAGGCGATGCGCATGGTGCCCTTCCGGGGAGGCCTGACCATCCCCGAGCTGGATCCCGCCATCTGCCTCGGGTGCGGGGCCTGCGAATACGCCTGCCCGGCTGAGCCGAAGGCTGTCTCCGTGTCGGGGCTCGCCGTGCACGGAAAGATCCGCCAGGTATCGGGCGGAAGCGGGGGGCCCACGGTGGCCCCTCTGGAAGAGTTTCCATTTTGACCGGCAGAGAACGGAGATGACGGCATGAACCTCGGAATGGGAGAGATACTGCTGTTGCTTGCCCTGGCGCTGGTGCTCTTCGGAGCGAAACGGCTGCCCGAAGTGGGGCGGGCTGTGGGAAGCGCGATGAGGGAGTTCAAGCGGGGGCTCGAGACCGGAGAATCTCCGGAGAAGAAGGAGAATGGAGAGGATGGGGAGCCCGGACAGGAAAAATAGCGAAAGCTACGCCGACCACCTGGAGGTGCTCCGGGGCAAGATCATTTCGGTCCTGGCGTTTTTCTGCGTTTCCGCCGTCCTGCTTTTCTCCTTCGCGGAGGCCACGGCGGCATTCCTGCTCGCGCCGCTGGAGGGACTGGGGGTGTCCCTCTACTATTTCCGGCCCTACGAAAAGCTGCTCACCTACATGCGGCTGGCCTTCTGGGGAGGAATGGTCCTTTCGGCCCCTCTCGCCCTGGTCCAGGGCTGGCTTTTCGTCCGTCCCGCCCTGCGGCGGAACGAGGCGAAGTACCTCCTGATCGGCGGAGGGATAGTCCCGGTGCTGTTCATCGCCGGATCTGCCTTCGCCTACCGGGTCATCGCCCCGCTGGCCCTCCGGTTCTTCCTCGCCTTCGGTGAGGGGGACAACATCCTTCCCCTCTGGGGATTCGGGGAATACGCTTCCTTCCTCTTCTCCCTCCTGCTGGCCTCCGGGCTTGTCTTCCAGGCTCCCCTGCTGCTTCTCGCCCTCCTGCTTTCAGGAGCCGTCTCTCTGCAGACCATCACCCGCCTCAGGCCGTGGATCATTCTCTTCATCGGCCTGGCCGCGGCCCTGCTGACCCCTCCTGACGTGGTGTCCCAGATCCTGCTCGGGGTGCCCCTCTACCTGCTGTTCGAACTGACCTTCGCCGTGGCGAAACTGATCATGGGGCGTCGGGATGGCTCCGGGTGATCAGCACGACCGAAAAGATGATCACCCCGGCCGAGACGAGCATGGGAACCGACACGGTCTCGCCCCCGAGGCTCCAGCCGAGGAAGAGGGCCACCAGGGGGTTCACGAAGGTATGGGTGACCACCCTGGATGCCCTGTCCACCTTCAGGAGCCAGACAAAGGCCGTGAAGCCGATGAGGGACCCGAAGACCACCAGGTACGCCAGGGCCGCCACGGACTTCATGGAGACGGCTTCCAGGGAGAGCCGGGCCGGTTCCCCGGCGGCGACCGACAGAATCAGGAGCAGCACGCCGCCGGCGGTCATCTGCATGGCCGTGGAGAGCAGGCTCGATTTCGCCACTGGGGCCTTGCGGGAGTAGAGGGCCCCCATGCTCCAGTTCACCGTGGCGACGAGGACGATGAGCATCCCCATCGTGTGTTCCCCCGAAAGGGAGAGCGAATAGCCCGACTGGTCGAGGACCAGGAAGACCGTTCCGCCGAAGCCGAGGACCAGCCCCACGCTCTCGGCGAGGGACGGTTTCCGGGACTTGAAGAACAGCCAGTCGAAGATGACGAACCAGAGGGGTTCGATGGAGATGATGAGGGCCGCCACCGATGAGGGGACCGTCTGCTGGGCCCACACCACGCCGCCGTAGCCGCCCAGGAGCATGATGGCCGCCACCTTGAACGCGGCGGCGAATCCCGTCCGGGTGGGGCGCTCCTTTTCCCGGAGCAGGCACCAGGCGAGCAGCAGTCCCCCGGCGAGGAAGAACCGCATGGAACCGCTGAAGAACGGCGGGATGGTCGCCACGGTGAAGCCGATGGCCAGGTAGGTGGAGCCCCAGATGAGGTAAAGAGCCGCGTAGGCCGAATAATAGGCCAGGCGGGACGGTTTTTCGCTGTTCATGGTGGACCTCCAGAATGTATTCAATTATTCTCCCGATGTATTATAACAAATCCCGGAGCTGTTAATTTTCCGGGAGGATGCGTCCGGCCGAGTGCGGTCTGTTCAAAGCCTCTCCCTTCATTTAGAATGGGGCAAAAATCCGGTGTTCCGCAGGAAGGAAACCGACAGGGGAAGGAGGGCAGCCGTGGTACCCGTACAGTCCGTGAGCCTCGACCAGGTCATTCTTTCAAGCCCGGCCGTCCTGATCGGCGGGAGGATGGAGGAGACGCCCCGTGTGGATTTCGTCACGGGGAACATTGCCCTGTTCGGTTTGTCCCCCGCTGACCTGACGGAGGGCCGGGTGACCCCGGAAACCCTTATTCTCGAGGAAGACCGGGAGGCGGCCTGCCGGTCACTGGCGGAGTGCGCTTCATCCGGCGCCGCGGAATGCGTCCGGGAATACCGCCTGGTAACGTCCTCGGGAGAGGTGCGCCCGGTACGGGATCACAGGGTTTTCCACCGGGACGGGACGGGTAAGGCCTGGGCCTGGCAGTCCACCCTTCTGGATCTCACCGGCAGGAAAAATTGGGAGCACGAGAACCGCCGGATCGAGGAGAACCTGGCCGCCGTGCTGGCCGCCTCCAGGATCTGGGCGTGGGAGTACCACCCGGAGACGGACGAGTTCGTCGGCTCCGGGTGTTTTCCCGTGGACGGCAGCTGGCAGGCAGGGCTCCGTTTTTCCCGGAAGAAGCTGTGGGAGGGTATAGTCTCTCAGCCGGACCTGGCGAGGATAGAGGAATCCTGGGCTCGTCTTCTGGAAGGAGACAACCGTTTTTCGGCGGTGGAGCACCCGGTTCTGCGGCCGGATGGAACTCGGGGCTGGGTTTCCATAAGGGCTTTCCCCCGGCTGGACGGGGAGGGCCGGGTCGCTGGCGTGACGGGCCTGACCGTGGACATCACATCCCTGAAGGAGGCGGGACTGAAGACCGATTCTCAGGCCAGGCACCTTGGGCTGCTGCGCTCCATGTCCCTGGGGATGATGGAGGACCTGGATACGGATTCCCTGCTGGAGAGGATTCTCCGCAGCGCCGTGGAGTTCTCCGGGGCGGGGAACGGTGTGATAACGCTGCTCGAAGAAGGGGGAAAAGTCCTTCGATACAGGTGTGGCATCGGTCTATACGAAGGAGTGGTGGGGAAGATCCAAACCTATAAGGGCACTTTGTGCGAACGGGCGCTTCGGGAAAGACGGCCGGTCTGGACAAGTAACTACAACGTATTGGATGGGAGAATTGTGGACCTCCGTTTTGACCCGATCCGGACGATCATGGTGCTTCCCCTTTTTTTGGGTTCCCACGACTTTGGAGGGATAGGCATCTCCTTCACGGATAAGAACCATGACATAGACGATACCTTCCTGACGACTCTCGGGCAGTTCGCCGCCGCAGCGTCCATGGCCCTGGAAAATGCGAGGCTCCACGAGGCCGCCCAGCGGGAGATCGGCGAGAAAATTCGGGCCGAGGGGAGACTTCTCGCTCACGGCAGGCTGGCGGCGGCTTCCGCTGAAGCGTCAGGTTTCCTTCTCTCCCAGGATCACGGAGAAACTGCCCTCGGCCGGGCGCTGGCTTCCCTTGCGGAAGCCTCCGGGGCCGGGCGGGCCGTTCTTCTCAGAAATGCGGCGGAAGACGGCCTTGCGGAAGTGGTTGCCAGGGGAGAGGGGAGAGGTGCCCTTCCGAACCCCGTGGAGGATGGTCCGGTTCGGGCTGCGGAGTATCCTCTTCTTTTCGGGCATCTCTTCTCCGGGAGGACTTACCTCGGCCCCCTGAACCGGGACGAGCGGCCGGGAATCGCAGCGGTTCCCATTATTATCCGGTCCGGATTCTGGGGATTTCTCGCCCTGCTCTTTGCGGACGGGGCCCCCCGTTTTTCGGCCGGGGAGGTGGATGTCCTCAGGACGGCGGCCTACAACCTGGCGGTTTCCGTCGGCCGGTGGGAGGCGGAGAAACTGGTCAGGGACGGATATGAACGACTCCGGAAGACCTTCAGCGACGTGATCCGCACCATGGGCTTCATCGTCGGGAGAAAGGACCCCTATACCATAGAGCACCAGGAGCGTGTTTCTGTCCTGGCCGGTGAGATCGGTTCGATTCTGGGGCTGGATCCGTGGAAGCTGGAAGGGCTTCGCATCTGTTCCCTTGTCCACGACGTGGGGAAGGTGGAGATCCCCGGGGAGATCCTGAGCAAGCCGGGAAGGCTGTCCCCCATGGAGTTCGAGCTGATCAAGACCCATGCCCAGTCGGGGTACGACATCCTGAAGGAGGTCGATTTCCCCTGGCCCGTGGCGGAGGTCGCAAGGCAGCACCACGAACGCATGGACGGTTCCGGGTATCCCCGGGGTTTGAAAGGGGAGGAGATCCTGCTGGAAGCCCGGATCCTCGCCGTGGCGGACGTGGTGGAGGCCATGTCGTCCCACCGGCCCTACCGGCCCTCACTTGGCATGGAAGCCTCCGTGGCGGAGATTTCGGGAAAGCGGGGAACCGCTTTCGATCCGTCGGTCGTGGATGCCTGCATGGAGGTTCTCCGGAAAAATCCGGGGATCATCGCCGGGGAACTGAAATCCTTCGGAAGAGGAGGATGAGAGAATCATGAACGACAAAGTCGTCCTCAGCCTTGACCGGATCATAGCCTCCAGCCCCGTGGTGGTCCTCTGGGGCGAGCCGGAAGAGCGGCATCCCGTGGACTTTGTCACCGGGAACATCGCCCGTTTCGGCTATACCGTTTCCGAGATCGTCCTGGAGGAAATTCCCTTCCTGTCCCTTGTCCTTCCCGAAGACAGGGAGCGGGTGAAGAGGGAGTTTTACGGGGCGGCCCTTGAGGACGCCCCTTCGGTGCTGCTGGAGTACCGGATCGTTACCCGGGACGGGGAGATCCGGTGGATCGAGGATCGAACGGCCTTCCACCGGGACGACCAGGGAAAGGCCTTCGCCTACCAGTCCAGCCTGCTGGATGTCACAGACCGGAAAACCGCCGAGCTTCGGGCCCAAGAGAGCGAGGAGAGACTCTCCAGGGTGCTCTCGGCCTCCAGGGTGGGGATCTGGGAGTATTTCCCCGAGAGCGACAGCTTCTCCGGTTCCGGGCACGGCGACATCCTCGGGCTGGAGGACGGGGAGTTTCCACTGTCCAGGCAGGAGCTCTTCGACCGGGTCCTCTCCCCCATGGAAAACGAGAAGCCCGGAACGGCATGGGAACGCCTCCTTACAGGCGCGGACTCCTTCCTTGACGTGGAGTGCCTGGCCACCACGGCGGATGGCAGTTCCCGGTGGGTGCTCTTCAAGGGATTCCCCGTGAGGAACGGGGAAGGACGATTGCTCAGGGTGACGGGACTCACCATAGACATCACCGGGCTCAAGGAGACCGAGCTCCGGGCGGAAGCCCAGAACAGGCGGCTCGAGCTGCTGCATTCCATGTTCCTCTCCTTCATGGAGGAGCTGGACTCGACAGCCCTCCTGAAGCGCATCCTCGCCAAGGCCTGCGAGCTCGCCGGGACGGAGCACGGATCCCTTTCCGTCTACCAGGAAAAAAAGAACACATTTCTGCGCCTCTTCGGAACCGGTCTCTATGCGTCCATGACGGACGAGAGCCGATCGGCCTTCGCGGGCATCTCCGGGTACGTCTTCAGGGAACGGAAGAGGATCATCATACGGGACTACCGGAATCATCCTGCCCTGATACCCGATCCCCGGCTGTCGGAGATCACCACAATCATTTCCATGCCTATCTTCCAGGGGAAGAAGTTCATGGGCGTGCTGTCCATCGCCTACACGGGAGTCTTTCCCAAGATAGACGCTGAGACGCTGGCCTCCCTGGACCAGTTCGCCGCGGCGGCGTCCATCGCCCTGGAAAACGCCAGGCTCTACGAGGAGTCCAGGCGGGAACTCGAGGAAAGAAAACGGGCCGAAGAACGGCTCCGGTTTCACGGAAAGCTCGTGGAGGCCGCTGCGGAGGGAGCCAGCTTCCTTCTCTCCCTGGAGAACGGGGAACAGGCTCTGAAATTCGCCTTGCGGAGCCTTGGGGAAACCCTCGGCGCCCGGAGGACGAGCCTGTTCCGCAACTGCACCGGCCCGGACGGAACGAAAAATGTCCGTCTCCTGGCCCGGTCTTCGGCGTCCTGGACCAGGGGCGCCCCCCTTCTTCCGGAGACCCTTTCGTGGGAAGAGAACCTCTCCGCCGTCTACACCCTCCTCGCGGAAGGGGGAATCTACAGCGGGCCGGTTTCCGATTTCGGCAACCTGCCGGGGGGAGATGCGCCGGATGCCGGGCCTGTCTGGTTCATGGCCGTTCCCGTGCTCTTCCGGTCGGAGTTCTGGGGCTTCCTCGGTTTCAGCTTCGAGGGAAACGAGATACCTCTCAGGCCCGACGAGGCGGACGTGCTGCGGGCCGCGGCCTACAACCTGGCGGCGTCGGTGATCCGCTGGGAATCGGAACAGGAAGTGCTCCTGGGGTATGAAAAACTGCAGAACACCTTCAACGACGTGATCAGGACCATGGGGCAGATCGTGGGCAAGAAGGATCCCTATACCATCGAGCACCAGGAGCGGGTTGCCCTGATTGCCATGAAGATCGGCGCGGCGATGGGCCTGGACGGGGAACGCGTCGAAGGGCTGCGCATCGCAGGGCTGGTCCACGACGTGGGGAAGGTGGAAATCCCCAGCGAGATACTGAGCAAGCCCGGGCGGCTGTCCCCCCTGGAGTTCGAGCTCATCAAGACTCATGCCGAGTCAAGCTACGATATCCTCAGGGAGATAGACTTCCCGTGGCCTGTGGCGGAGATCGCCCGGCAGCATCACGAGAAGTACGACGGCTCCGGCTATCCCCGGGGGCTTTCAGGGGAGGACATTCTGCTCGAAGCCCGGATCCTCACCGTGGCGGACGTGGTGGAAGCCATGGCCTCCCACCGGCCGTACCGGCCGTCTCTCGGCCTGGAGGCGGCCCGGGGGGAGATAGAAAAAAACAGCGGGATCCTGTATGACCCCGGGGTGGTGCGGGCCTGCGTGGCAGTTCTTGAAAGCAGCCCGGGCATTCTCACCGTCCGCTGAGGCTGCCGGGGGTCTTCAGGGCTCTCAGGGAGAGGAGGCTTCCCAGGATCACCAGGGTGACCAGGGAAAAGCAGGCCAGGAAGCCCAGGGACGTAAACTCTCCCGGGTGCTCGCCCGGAAAGAGGCTGATGATCGCCCCCGTTCCCCACTGGAAGACCACCGCGAGAAAGATGACCACCGTATTCATCGTTCCGAGCAGGGCGCCGGTGTTCGATCCGCCCGACTGCTCCTTGGTGGCGGAGGCGTAATGCACTGCGCACAGTCCGTTGGCCGCCCCGACGCAGAAACCGCATACCCCCGCCAGGGGGAGCGGCAGCCGGAAGGCCACTGAGAGGACCAGGGCCGTCCACGAAAGGCCGTTGAAAAGGGACCAGAAGCACATGGCCCGGAACCGGTGTTCCGTCCTTCCCCAGAACCTCCCGAGAAGCACCGTGCCCAGGAACATCCCGATGCTGATGAGGGACGCCCAGTTCCTCGCTTCCGACGGGGGGACGCCGTAGGCGGTCCTGTACCATGACACGGCCCAGAGGCCCTGGTAGGAGAGCAGGGCGGCGGCGGAGACGGACCAGACCACCAGCAGATTTCTCAGGTAGGACGACGAGGCGATCATGCCGAAGGCCTCACGCAGCCTGGAGAGCACCGACCGGGGAGGTTGTCCCGCGAAAACGGGCCGTGCCGGCACCGGGTCGAACACCCGTTCCTTCCAGAGGAGAAATGCCATGAGGAGGCTGACCCCGGCGAGACCGGCAAAGGTGGCGGACAGCCCGAGGGCATCCAGGAACCAGCCGAGGGGAGCCACGGAGACGATGGCGCCCAGGGCTCCCAGGGACAGGGTGATGCTCGAATAATAGACGTACCTGTCCGGGGTGAAGGCGCTGGCCTGGTAGACAAGGGCGCCCCCGTACATGGGCGCGAGGCCGATCCCGGTGAGGAGCCGCCAGGTTCCGAGGGTGAAAGGGGAAGGCTCGAAGACGAGCAGTACCGTTCCGACGGCCGAGAGGGCCATGCCCCCGGCCACCACCTTCAGGGGGCCGAACCGGTCGTGGAGGGCGCCGGATACGGCCTGCATGACGGAATAGGCGTAGTAGTAGAGACTGGAGAGAAATCCCGTAAGGGCGGCTCCCATGCCGATGCGGGCGGCCTGCTCCGGCAGCACCACCGATGCCGAGATCCTGAAGAAGAAGGAGAAAAAGTAGGCCGTCACCAGGCAGCCGAAGAGAAAATGGGCCCGGGCGGGGGTGAGGGGACCTCCTCCGGCGGATTCTTTGAACTGGAAAGGCATGGTCTTCATGAAACGATCTCCTTCCGGAAGTATGGAAACGAAAAGGACTTCCGGGAAGGATAGCACTCTTTTCCGCCGAAGTCCACGAGCGCCGCGATCAACGAACGCAGCGTCCCCACGGTCTGCGGGCAGCGGGAAGAGTGCCGGGCCGTGCCGGTCTCTCTGTATGCAATGTTCTTTTTCAGCTCCGGGGGAACTGGAAGTGTCTGAAAAATTTGTGGTGCCAGGGCGGTTTCTGTGGCCTTGACAAAGGGAAATGAAGAAAGTAAGATTAGTCTAACCTAAAAGTGAGTGAACTCTCACTTCTTAAGGAGGCAGTGCATGGCCGTATCCTCGAGGATCGAAGACTACATGGAAACCATCTTTTCCCTGGAGATTTCAGGGAAGGAAGCCACGGTGACCGACCTCGCCAACGCCCTGGGCGTCGCCAAGGCGACGGTAGTGGCCGCCGTGAGGCGTCTCGTGGCGGCATCGATGCTCACTCACGAGAGGTACGGCGCCCTGCGGCTCACCGAGACCGGAAGGGAACGGGCCCTTCACATCTACAGGCGCCACGAGCACCTGACCTTCCTTTTCCAGGACATTCTCGGCTTCGAGCGGGAACGGG
>JAPXRK010000029.1:4865-11138 GCA_033813575.1 Synergistales bacterium | reverse complement strand
GCCCGTGTTCGCCCGGTAGACCTTTGTCCGGCCCTCGTCGGAGCACTCAAGCAGCCCGGCTTCGGACAGGCGGTTCAGCTCCACCCGCACGCCGTTGGTGGACTCGCCGAACTCGTCGGCAAGGCCACGGAGATAGGCGCTGGTCCCGGGATTCAGGAAAAACTTCAGCAGCAGCCGGGCTCTCGTTTTCGAGGTGATGAGGGATTCAAGCATATGGGTGCCTTCTTTACGGGAATTTAGTCACGAGTAATTTTATTGCTCACGAAAGGGAAAGTCAATTTTTGCCGCCCCGCATCGTTTTCCCCGAAAAAAGGGATAATAACAGAGTTCACTTTTTCGACTTTTTCGTGTATTATTATTTGTCACCACAATGGAGGTGAACAGAATGGCGCAGGTCAAGCTGAAACTGATCATGGAGCGGAGTTCCGCCGGCGGCAGCGGAGCCTGCAGCACCTACGTCCCAGGAAGCGAAGAGACGGAGTGGAGGAAGGGCACGGCGGAAGAGATCGGCGGGCTTCTCTCGGGCATCAGGGAGACTTTCGGCGACAAGGTCCGTATTTCGGTCATGGACCCGAGAAGCATCTTCTCCATTTTCGACCTTTTCCGGTACAGGGTCCGGGGTACCGACCCCGTCTGGATACTGAACGGCAAAAAAGCCTTCGAGGGTGTTCCTTCCCGGGAGGAGCTCCAGCAGTCGATACAGCGCCTGCTGTGAGGGAAACCGGGTTCAGGGGGAGCGGCGTGTGCCCTGGGCGCTGCCCCCCACGGCAGGCCCGGCTGTTTCCAGGGTATGAAAGCGTTGCCCGAACGCGGCAACGCTTTCATTTGTTCCAGGTTTCTGATTTCAGCGGAATACTCTTGCATTTCACTTCCTCAGGATGTATCATTTCCGTTTGCAGAGAAGAAACACCAAGTCCGACTGCACCGGAGGAACGGATATTTTATGAAAAGAGCGGAACACATACGCAATATCGCCATCATCGCCCACATCGACCACGGCAAGACCACCCTCATCGACTCCATTTTCAGGGCAGCCCAGGTTTTCCGGGAAAACGCCCGGATTGAAGAACGGATCATGGACAACAACGAGCTCGAGCGGGAAAAGGGCATCACCATCCGGGCCAAACACTGCACGGTGGAATGGAAGGGCTGCCGCATCAACATCATCGACACCCCGGGCCACGCCGATTTCTCCGGGGAAGTGGAGCGCATCCTTTCCACGGTGGACTCGGTGCTTCTGCTCGTGGACGCCGGCGAAGGGCCCATGCCCCAGACCCGGTACGTCCTGTCCCACGCGCTCCGCATGGGACTGAAGCCCATCGTCTACATCAACAAGGTGGACCGCAAGGAAGCCGACCCCGTCGTGGCCCTCAACGCCACCTTCGACCTCTTTTTTGAGCTCGGCGCCACCGAGGAGCAGGCCGATTTCCCCGTGCTCTACGGCTCCGGCCTTGCAGGATGGGCAGTCTCCGATCTCTCGGAGATCGAGGGGGGAGAGTCGAAGGGCATGGACGCCCTTTTCGAAGCGATCATCAGGTGCGTCCAGCCTCCCCTGGCGGACGAGAAGGCTCCCTTCAAAATGCAGGTGAGCACCCTCGCGTGGAACGAATACACCGGCCGGATGGGCTGCGGGAAGATCCTCCAGGGGAAACTCCGGAAGGGCGAAGAATTTCTCCGCATGGCCACCCGCTGGGAGGACCCTTCCGACAAGGACAGCGAAAATTACTCCGTCACCGAGACGGAACGTACCAGGGCAGTCCAGATTTTCGTCACCCGGGGGCTGGAGCGCCTTGAAATAGAAGAAGCCTCCGCCGGGGACATCGTCTGGATCTCAGGCCCGAAAGAGATCGGCATCGGCGACACCTTCTCCTCCCCCGAGCTGGAGGGGCAGGCCCTGCCGCCCCTGGACATCGAAGAACCCACGGTCTCCATGTTTTTCCTGGTGAACAACGGCCCCTTCTCCGGCCAGGAGGGACAGGCCATCACCCTCCGGCAGCTCAAGGCGAGGCTGCAGAGGGAGCTTCACGTCAACGTGGCCCTTCGGATGGAGGACCTGGGACGGCCGGACGGGGTGAAGGTGTCGGGGCGGGGAGAGCTGCAGCTGGCCATTCTCATCGAGGAGATGCGCCGGGAAGGGATGGAGTTCTGCGTCTCGAAGCCGGAGGTCATCACCGAGGAGATCGGCGGGGTGCTCTACGAGCCCATGGAGGACCTGGTAGTGGATATCCCCGAGGAATACCAGGGCATCGTCTTTGAAAAACTGTCCCGGCGGAAGGCCCGGGTGAAGGAGATCCAGAATCTCCGCACCGGGCTCATGCGCATATTTTTCTCCATCCCCACACGAGGGCTCATCGGCTACCGGGGCGAGTTCCTCACCGACACGAGGGGGCTGGGCATCATGTCCTCCCGCTTCTCGGGGTATTCTCCCTGGTCCGGGGAGATAACCCCCCGCAGCAGGGGCGCCCTGGTGAGCCTCGACACCGGGGAGGCCACAAGCTACCAGCTCGAGAACCTCCAGGAGAGGGGGACCCTCTTCATCTCCCCCATGGACAGGATCTACACAGGGATGATCGTGGGAGAGAATTCCCGCCCCAACGACATGCCCTGCAACCCCACGAAGCGGAAGCAGGCCACGAACCACCGGTCCTCCACGAAAGACTTTACCGTGAAGCTCGACGTGCCGCGGAAGATGGGCCTCGAAAAGGCGCTGGAGTGGATCGCCGAGGACGAGCTGGTGGAAGTGACCCCCAAGTCCATCCGGCTGCGGAAGATCATCCTCGACGACGGGGAACGGAAAAAAGCCGCGAAAAAACTGTCCGCATGAAAAAAGGGCCGCTTCCCTGCCGGGGCGGCCCTTTGCCTATCGTTTCACGGGGAGGGGAACCGCAAGGGAGACCGTGGTCCCTTTCCCGGGTTCGCTTGTGACCGTGAATTCCCCTCCTATCATGGAGGCCCGGTCTTCCATGTTCACCAGTCCCCAGGCGCCCTTTTCCTCGGCTTCGCTCCGCACTTTGTCAACGTCGAAGCCGAGACCGTCGTCGGCGATCTTCACCCGGAGCATTTCCCTGCCTATGCTCACAAGGATCCTGATTCGGCGGGCATGGCCGTTTTTCACGGCGTTGACCACCGCCTGCTGGATGATCTTGAACACGGTGGTCCGCATCGGGAGGGAAATAAGGTCGGACTGTCCTTCCACGGCATAGCGCACGTCCGTTCCGGGCAGGGCGGACATCTGGGAGACGAGGCGGCTCAGGGCGACGTCGAAGCCCTCCTTGAGGCCGGTGGGGTTGAGCTGGAAGAGGAAGGAGCGGAATTCCTCCAGGGCGTCCCCGATATGGTTTCGGGTTCTGGCGAGTTCTTCCTTTGCTTTCCCGAAATCTCCCCGGGAGAGGAATTCCCCGGCGAGGTCGATCATGAGGCCTGCGGCGGAGAACTTCTGTATCGGGCCGTCATGGAGCTCCCTGGCGAGGGAAACGCTTTCCCGCTCCGCCAGCAGAAGCCCTGCGCTGAACTCTCTCTGCTCGGGAGAAAAGGAACCGGATCCTTCATCCTCGATGCTGAAGCTGAGAAGATTGAGGACAACCCTGAACCGGTTGCCCATCTCCTCGCTCCGGGCGATGAGCCGTTCGATGCGGCGCTCCTCCCGGTCGAGATCGTCCCGCTGGGCGGCGAGGTGTTTTTCTCTCTCCTCGAAGGCGCCCCGGATTTTCATGAGGTTCATTGCCCGCTCGTAGGCCTCTTTTTCCCTGGACTCGTTCCCCGACCTGGACGCATCGAGGAGGATCTGCCTGGAACGCCTGTACTCCGCCTCGGCCTTATCCGACGCCACGATGACCTCGTTGAGTTCCTTCTGCACTCCCTCCCGGCGGGTCCGGATCTCGAAAAGGCGCTCACGCTCCTCCTCACGGAGCGTGACGAGGCTGTCGATGCTGTATTGCAGGGATTCGCTCACCTTGTCCTGGATTTCCTTGAGCCTCATGGCCATGTCGTCCGGCGCCATTCCTGATACCTCCCGTCACGAGCGGATGCATTTCCTGATGTATTGTAGCCCTCCCGATGAAGTCTGGCAATTTTCCGCTCTTCCATCTCCGGGAAAAGGGATACAATAGACGCTACACCATCACACTGGGAGGAATGTACCGTGATCCTGGCCCTCATTCTCGGGTGGGCGGTCCTCTACGCGGACCGGACCGCCCTGTACCCTCTTCTTTCCGTTATCGCCGACAGTCTTGGCATATCATCCGCAAGCGCCGGTGCCATAACCAGCACCTATTTCCTGCTGTACGTCCTGCCCCAGATCCCCAGCGGCTTCGCCGCCGACAGGTGGGGAGCGAAACGGGTCCTGATTTTCATGTTTGCCCTTTCAGGCCTCGGGATCCTCGGTTTCGGGCTCTTCGGCACATCCTACGCGCTCCTGCTCTTTTTCTCGGGCCTCCACGGCTTCGGAGCTTCCGCCTACTACCCCTGCTGCTTCGGGACCATGCTTTCCACGGTTCCCGCCGAACGGCGGGGGCTCAGCTCGGGCCTCATCGGAATCGGCATGGCCCTGGGGACCATCGGGGGTATGGCGGTCAGCGGCCCCCTCTACCAGCTCTTCGGCAGCTACAGGATCCCCTTCATTCTCCTTGCCGTTCCCTCCGTCCTTGTGGTTCTCATATTCTTGAAATACCTCCCGGACGTCCGGAACGACGTCTCCCCGTCCCTTGCGGCCTACGGCAGGCTTTTCCGCGACAGGGACATCTGGAAGATCAACCTGGCCACCTTCACATCCCTGTACGGCTTCTGGGTGGCCGCCACCTGGGGCCCCACGTTTCTCCAGGCCGAACGGGGATTCTCCCTCACCCAGTCCGGACTTTACACCGGTCTCATCGCATTGACGGCCCTCCCCGGAGGCATCCTCTGGGGTCGGCTCTCAGACCGGCTGGGAAGAAAACGGACCGCCCTCTTCGTCCTCCCGCTGAGCGCCGCGGCCCTTTTCCTTCTCACCCGGGCCCAGGGAACTCCGGCCATCATCGGGACGCTGCTTCTCTTCGGGCTCTTCAGCAACACGGCCTTCACCCCCATCGCCATCTCGTGGGTGGGGGACATCGTCAGCAGGCGGCACCCCGGCTCCATGGGGGCGGCGGTGGGCTTCTTCAACGGCTCGGTCATGTCGTCCGCCGTGGTGGCCCCCCTGGTTTCGGGATTTCTTCGGGATCTTACGGGATCCCTCGTTCCCGCCATAACCGCCGGCGTGGCGCTCATGTTCGCCGGATCGGCGCTGCTTCTGTTCACTCCGGGCACTCCGGACGGAAAGGACGGGACGGGAAAGGAGGTACACAATGGCTGAACTGACGGTTTTCGGCGGAGGAAGCTGGGGCACTGCCCTCGCGGCATCGGCGGCGGCATCGGGGCATTCCGTCTGTCTCTGGTGCAGAAGAAGCGAGCAGGCGAGGGCGATCACCGCCACGGGGAAAAACCCCGACTACCTCCGGGACACCCCCCTCCCGGCGGGAGTGTCGGCGACATCCGGCATCGAAGAGGCGGCCCTGTTCTCCCACTACTGGATCCTGGCCCTCCCCACCCAGACGCTCAGGGGATTTCTCCCCGGTCTGGAAGCCTGCTGCACCGGCCGGACGGAGATCTGCAACGTGGCCAAGGGCATCGAGATCGACACGGGGAAACGGATCAGCGAGATCGTGAGGGAGATCCTTCCCGTTGGCCTCTATTCCGTCCTCTCCGGTCCGAGCTTCGCCGAAGAGGTCGCCAGGGGGCTTCCCACGGCGGTGACCGTTGCCTCCCGGAACGAAGGATCCGCTCTTTTCTGGCAGTCCCTGCTCAACACGCCCCGGCTCAGGATCTATACCTCCCATGACGTCGCCGGTACCGAGACGGGAGGGGCTGTGAAGAACATCATGGCCATCGCATCGGGGCTGGCCTCGTCCCTTGGCCTGGGGGACAACGCCCGGGCGGCGCTGGTGAGCAGGGGGCTGGCGGAGATCATGCGGTTCGGCGAGGCCCTCGGCGCCCACCCCCTGACCCTCGCAGGCCTGGCGGGAATGGGAGACCTGGTCCTCACCTGCTACAGCGCCCAGTCCCGGAACTTCAGGCTCGGCATGGCCCTCGGACGGGGACTTTCCCTGGAAGAGGCCAGACAGGAGATCGGCCAGGTGGCCGAGGGGGTCGAGGTCATAGAGGCCGGAGAGCAGCAAGGCCGAGGCGACTGGCGGAGCGTTCTCTGCGCAGAGCACCATGGCGGCGAGATGTCCCCCGGCAGAATGGCCGGAGACATGC
>JAPXRK010000029.1:0-4855 GCA_033813575.1 Synergistales bacterium | reverse complement strand
TCACCGTCCGGGCGGTGACCGAGGCGGCCACGGGTCTTTCAGTGGACATGCCCATCTCCAGGGGGGTCCACCGCCTGCTGTACGAAGGGGCCTCGCCGGCGGAAGAACTGGAACGGCTGCTCACCAGGGACCCGAAAGCGGAATACCCTCCCGCCCTGCTCTGGGGCTCTTCAAGTTGCCCGGAAAAAGAAAGTGGGGTATAATCCGGACCGGCACAGTGTAGCAGCAGACTATACCCAAGGAGGAATGAACAATGGCAAAAGCAGTCGTGGACAAGGGCGCATGCGTAGGTTGCGAGACCTGTGTCGGCACCTGCCCCGTGGAAGCCATTTCCATGGTTGACGGAAAGGCTTTTGTGGACGAAAGCTGCATCGAGTGCGGCAGCTGCGTGTCCGTCTGCCCCGTGAACGCGATTACCCAGTAATCCGCTTTCGGAAAAGGCTGAAATCCGCCCTTTTCCGGCCCATGCCGGAAAAGGGCTCTTTTTTTCCCGGCACACGGAGGGTATAATCCTTGTCGCAGGCAGTCAACAAAGTCCAGGAGGCTGCAATGGCATATCGCACCGTTCACCGGAGAAACCGACTCGAAAGGGAATTGCCCGCCCTCCGTCTCCTCAGCGTCATCACCGCGGTCTGGTTTCTCGCCGCAGGCTGGGCCGACGTGCTGATGGGATTTCAGCTCCTGGCGGTGCTCGACTTTTTCCTTGCCTCCCTCTTCCTGTTTTTCCGCCTCAGGATGAACGCCATGCCTCTTTCGGCCGTCCGGGGCTTCGTTCCCCCCATCCTGCTCTTCCTGAACCTGCTGCCCCTGGGGACTTCCTTCCTTGAAGCAGGCTTCTTCACCCTCCTCCTCCGCCATATCGTCACCCTCCTGGGGACGGGAATTTACATGCAGTTCCGGAGACGAGACGTATTTCTCACCTATCTCGTGATCAACGCATTTTCCTTCCTCGGCACCTTCCTCCTGGCCGGCGACTTCCGGGGAGGAACGGTGAACCTGGCCATCTGCTATGTTTTTATCGTCTCCAGCATGTACTTTTTCTCCATGCGGCAAAGGAAGACGTCCAGGGAACTCGACGCCCTGTCGAGCGCGGAACGGCAGGCACGGGACATGGCCAGCAGGGACCCCCTCACGGGACTCTTCAACCGGCGCCATTTCGACGAAGAACTTGCCCGACTTCTCCGGGAAGGGACCGGCGTCACCCTTCTCCTTCTCGATCTCGACGATTTCAAGGAAATAAACGACGTCCACGGACACCAGGCAGGTGACGAAGCACTGAAAAAAATGGCATCAGCCATAACACGGGCCGTCCGGAAAGACGACATCGCCTGCAGGATCGGCGGGGACGAATTCGCCGTCCTCCTCCCCGACTGCCCGGAGAACAACGGCCTGGTGATCGCGGAAAACATCTGCCGCCAGGTCAGAAGCTGCGCCCCGTACCTGAGCATGTCCCTCGGCGTGGCCTTCTCTCCGGGAAGCTCAAATCCCGAGGATGCCTTCAGAAAGGCGGACACCGCCCTCTACGAGGCGAAATCGAAGGGCAAGGGATGCATCGCGTCCGGAGGCGTGCTCACTCCCGCATTTGCCTCTCTCGGCGGAAAGGATGTTACGAGACAGTGATAATGTCACCCCTGGAACGGGACAGGGAAAATGTCATTCTGTCATTCTATACGGATGAAGAGGAGCGATGTTTTCTTGAGCCTGAAAGAAGCGACGAGGTCGGCGGTCCTGGACAGGGTCGTGAAAGGGGAGATGACAGCTGCGGAAGCTGCGGCCCGCCTCAGGATGAGCAGGAGGCAGGTCTTCCGTCTGAAAGCGAAGATCCGGGCATCGGGTATGTCTTCCCTGTCCCATGGAAACCGCAACAGGAGGCCTCCGAATGCCCTTCCGGAGGAGACGAGGGCAATGGTGTGCGCCAAAGCTGCCGGGGAATACAGAGGGGCAAGCCTGAACCACATGTCCGAGCTCCTGGACAGAATCGAGGGGGTGCGTATAAGCGCCAAGACCATAGGGCGGATCCTGAAGGACACTGGAATTGGAAATCCCCACGGAAGGAGACAGCGGAAGAGCCACCGGAGCCGGAAGCGCCGCGAACGTTTCGGGAGCCTGGTCCAGGTGGACGCCACTCCCCTGGAGTGGCTGGAGGACGGGAAAGAATGGTCGCTCCACGGGGCCATAGACGATGCCACCGGCACGGTACTGTCGCTGAGATTCGAGACGAACGAGTGTTCTTCAGGCTATCTCCGGATCATGGAGGACATGCTGGGAACCTGGGGCGTTCCGGCGGCGCTCTACACTGACCGCCACACCATCTTCTTCTCCCCGAAGAAGGGAGAGGAACTGAGTGAGGAGGACATCATCGAGGGAAGGAACGTTCCCCTCACCCGTTACGGGAAGATGCTCGACATGCTGGGCATAGAACATATCCCGGCCCGCAGCCCTCAGGCGAAGGGCCGGGTGGAGCGCCTGTGGGGGACGCTGCAGCACCGCCTGCTGGTGGAAATGCGTGTAGCCGGTGTCAGGACGATGGAAGAAGCCAACGCGTTCCTCCCCACATACATGGAACTCCACAACAGGCTTTTCACCGTGGAGCCGGCGGACGGGGCGACGGATTTTCTCCCCTGTCCCGAACCGGAGAAGCTTCGGCTCATCCTGGGGCACAGGGATGAGCGCAAGGCTTCCGCCGGGTCTGAGATATCCTGGCAGGGGAAGAAATACCAGCTGGTGGACAAAAAGGGAGAGGCTATCCTTCTCCGCAGGGGAGAGACGGTCACGGCGATCCGCACCTCCGACGACGGACTCTATGCTCTGCGGGAAGGGGAAGGAGGGACGGTCTATGGATTGATCCTCTCTCCCTCGCAGGACGGAAAGAGGAAAAGCACAACGGCTGAAAAGAAAGAGCGAAGCGAAAGGAAGACGCCGAGTCCGTCGAAAGACCATCCATGGCGTGGTTCCTTGAAACACAGAAAGCGGGAGAGGCCTGTTTATGATGATCCGGATCCGCTGGAAGCTTACGATGATGCTTATACCGGGAGTATTTACGGTGTTCGCGTTTCATAAAGAAAGAAGGACAGGGGGTGACATTTTCCCTGTCCCATTTTCCAACTTTAGGGGTGACATTTTACCTGTCTCTTGACACTCTCTCGGCGGAAAGGATTGAACAAACTCCCCCGGAAGCATACAATACACCCGTCCGGAACCGCCCCGGACCACAACGGCACCGAGGAGGCCTCCGACATGGACAGGCTTATCGTTTCCCTCCTGATAATAAATTTCGCCATCTATTCCTATTCCAACGCATTCTTCTTCCTCGCCCCATACCTTGCCGGGAGGGGATACTCCGCGGCGTCGGCAGGGATCCTCGTCGGGGTCTTCTATGCCGCCACCACGGCGGTCCGGCCGGTGGGAAGCTGGATCACCGAACGGATCGGCGTGAGAAAGGGCATGATCTGGTCGTCGGGGGTCTGCATCGCCTGCGCCCTGGCCCTTCAGGCCTACCAGGGGGCTTTCGGCTGGTTCGTCGGGGTGAGGGTGGTCATGGGCCTGGCGTACAGCATTTTCATGGTGGCCCTCACCACCTACCAGGCCCTGGTCATCGAGGAATCGAAACGGGGCCTCGGATTCGTCCTCGTTTCCGTCGGAAGCCTCATTCCCATGTTCACCGTGGTCCCCCTCACCGACTATCTCGTTCGTAGCGGCCTGGACCGGTTTTTCATGCTCCTTCCCCTCACCGCGGCAGCCCTCTCCTTCTCTCTGGCCCTCAGGCTCCGGCCCGCCCGGTTCCAGGGCTCCCCGGGGCAGGATCAGCCCATGGAATGGGGAACCTACGGCGACCTCTTCCGGGAAACGCCGGCGGGGAAGATCGTCTTCTCCTGCTTCTTCTTCGGCCTGTGCGACGCATCCATCGTCTTCATCGGAACGGTGCTTCTGGAAAAGGGGCTCGTCCCTTCATGGTTCATCTTCTCCCTCGGAGCGGGGGCCCTTTTCGTGCGGACGGCGGGAAGGAACATCTTCAACAGGTACCAGAGAACGGTCTTCGCCGGCCCCTCCTTCCTTATCATGGCGCTTTGCCTTCTCGGCCTCGCCTTCACCCGCACTTCCTTCGGGCTGGTCATCTGGGGATTTTTCTACGGCATGGGCATGGGGTACGGCTACCCGGCCCATCTCGCCCTCACGGCGGACCTCGCCGCACCCCGCCTCCGGGCGAAAGCCTCGGCGCTGGTCCACTTCTCCATGGACCTGAGCTGGTTCATCCTTCCCCTCTACATGGGATTCGGCTGCACCCTTCTCGGAACCCGGCGGGCCTTTCTTCTCTTCACCCTGACCTGCATCGCCACGGCGGTGATGACCACGGTCATGTGGATGCCCAGGAGAAACGGGCGGGCATGAAAAAAGCCGGGACACGCGGCCCCGGCTGCATCGTCTTTCCCCGTTCTGGAGAGGGCTTTTCCGCTAGCTCATCTTTCTGACCCGCACTTCTATACCTGAGTCCTTCAGAAGGTCCACCAGCTTTTCCGGGTCCGTCTGCCCGTAGTGATAGGGATAGAGGATTTTCGGCCGGAAGGAAAGAGCGGCATCCGCCGCCATTTCCGGCGTCATGGTGTAGGGAAGGTTCATGGGCAGGAAGGCGATGGTAATATCTTGCAGCTCCTTCATCTCGGGGATGTTCTCCGTGTCCCCCGCAACGTATATACGGGTGTCGCCGAAGTTCAGAACGTACCCGTTGTGCTCTCCCTTCGGATGGAAGGGCTGACCGTTGTCCCGCTTGTGGACGATATTGTAAGCCGGCACGGCTTCCACTTTTATGCCGAGGACTTTCTTTGATTCTCCGTTGCCGATTATGCGCCCTTTGCCC
>JAPXRK010000028.1:0-11253 GCA_033813575.1 Synergistales bacterium | reverse complement strand
CCCCGGGGCGGCTTGCCGTTATGGTGGAGGCGACGGTGCCCCTCATCGTGAAGGGGATGGAAAGAAGGGAGCCCGCTTTCTCGAGGTCCAGGTTCTCCACCTTTCCTTCAAGGAAGAACTCGGGGAACATCTCTCCCGAAAGGCTCGCCGTCGCGCTGCCGGCCTTCAGGAAGCCGTTTGTGAGAAAAATCTTTTCGTCTTCGGCAAGGGATCCTCCCAGTTCCACGGGGGTGCCCAGAAAATTGCCCCGTGCCTCAAGAGTGACCGTTCCCCGCCCGGGAGTCAGCCGGAGAAGGTCAAGTTTCAGCTTTCCCAGGGGAGTGGAGACCTCCGAAGGGGAGACAATGACCACGGGGAGGTCGAGGGGTTTTCCACCCGGTGCCGACGGGAGCTCGGCTTTGCCGGCGGCGGCGAAGAGGGCCTCCGCGGCCACGAAGCCGTTCTTCACCGAAATCCTGTCGATTCCCGCCGATCCCTTCAGCAGGGAGAGCAGCGAAAGGGAGACGGTGAGACTGTCCGCCCGGAGGATCTCACCGTTCTCGAAGGAGATGCGCACATCCCAGGCAGTAAAGCCTGTGACGGGGTTGCCGGAAAAGCGCCCCGCCTGCAGGCTCCATCCTGGCAGATCCCCGAGGGCCTCGTCGAGGGATGACTTAAACAATGCCGTCCCCGCGTCTTTCCCCGAGATCAGGAACAGGGCCGCCGCCGCCAGGCAGACGAGGAGAAAGACAAAAAGGACAGTCTTTTTTCCAGGTTTTCTCATGTCCGCAGTTTCCTTTCGGCTATGGCTGTTTACTGTACCGCTGCCCCGGGGCAGCAACGAGGTACCGGGGCTGCAACAGTCTAATCATAGGATAGGACCGCCGGGAACGCCAGAGAAGGATTACTGATATATTAAAGAGCGAATAGTCACTTCTGTTCAACCTACATATGGCGGCCTGTGGAGAGGTGTGGAAATGTGGATATGTGGAGAAGTCGGTGGATAACTTCCAAAAAAACGGCAAAAAAGGGTTGAAAAAAGAGAATTTGTGGATAACCTGGGTGCCTGTGGACATTTTTTCGGGGACACTAGGGAAGGCGGAACAAAAGAAGCGAAAGGCCCCATCTGTGTTTCACCCATCGGAATCCCGGCTGACCTGGAGGATGGAAGCCACGGGTATTTCGCATCCCCTGGGGGAAAGAATGAGCTTTCCCCGGACCGTCACCCGGTCGCCCTTCCCGAGGGCCAGAAGGCCCTCCGTGCGGGAGTTCCTGTAGGCGGTGACCGAAAGCCTTCCCTGGGAGAGGAAGATTCTCCGCCCCCGCTCCTCCACTCTCTCCAGGACCATGCGCACCGTGACGAAGCTGCCTGCCAGGACCGTCGCCTCGCTCCACACCTGGGAAGAGGTGAAGACCCTGTTTTCCGACCTGCTCCAGAACCCTGCGCCCTCCCTGGCTGCCTCCTCCATGGCCGAAAAGATCCTGCCGGCGTGTTTTCCGTTGGGGGGAACGATTAGCGGCAGGGCAAGGCCCATCCGCACCAACTCCTCGTTCACCAGCAGCTCTCCTTCCGGAAGGGCAACCCAGACATAGGCAAGGAGCCTTCCGTAGCGGTCCCGAAGTTCCTCGTCATACTCCAGGCGGAGGGGGCCCGAGGAAATGAGGCTCCTGTTCGCCCCGGCCGCTTCAAGGGCCAGTTCCTCCTTCCCCCGGCGGGGGTGGTGGAGTTCCGGAGTGTCGATCAGGAGATAGCGGATCGTGGTCCGCTCCCCGTTCAGGGGAGCCGAAATCGTGTCTCCGTCGTGGACCTCGATGCCCGCCGATGAGAGCAGTGATTGCGCGTCCGGACCTCCCATGAGACCGGCAAGGGAGAGAATTGCCGCCGACAGCAGGGCCGCCGCCGTGGAGAGAAGACGGATCACGCTTCCTTCCTCCGGTTCTGCAGGGGATACACCCGCCAGCGAAGGTCAGGGCACGTCCACGGTGTGCCTCCGGATGCCACGTACCGGACCGCCGCCGCTGCATCCGTTCCTGAAGCCTGCGGGAGGACGAGATAGGAAATCCCCGCCCGTCCGTAGACGTCAGGGAGGAAGGGAATTCCGGGCCCCTGGAGCACCACTTTTTTCCCCCCCGGCCGGGGAAGGAGGGAGAAAAACGCCCGCGTCCTGAAGACCTCGGCGGTGAGCCAGACCCATCCCGAGGAGTTCAGGTGCTGGGAGGCCGTCCATTCGGGGAAGACGTTCAGGCCGCGCCTGCCGTCGTCGAAAACGGAAATGTTCCAGTTCCAGTCCCTGAGAAAATCGGTGACCCAGGGATCGGGGGTCACCAGGGACACCCGGTCCCCTCCGGGAAGGGACAGGAGGCTTTCCAGGGGAAGGCCCTCCTCCGTCGCAGGGGCGAGGGCGGCAGCGGCTGCCGAGGCGGCGGCATATTCCTGGGGATAGGGCGAGACAAGAAGCCTTGCGAGGCCAGTGGCACCGGAGACAAGAAGACGCCTTGTATGGTCCTCCCGGGGTGAAAGGGCAGCTCCCCCTCCGGGCGGTACCGCGCCGAGCCCCCAGCGGCCGTCCTTCAGCACCACGGCGCTTCCCTTCCAGCCGAGAACGAGGGACTCCACTTCCCCTTCGCTGGCTGAAAGGAGCCGGTCCTGGATATCCTCGTACAGTCCCATTGCCATCCCCCCTTCCCTTCCATTCTATACTCCCCGGATGCCCGGGGAAAGGGCGCACCCCGGGAAGAAAGGGGTATAATGTTGCCCGTATGAACTTCGGACGAAAGGGGACACGCCGGTGGACCACCTGGAAGAACAACTTCTCTCCGCCCGGGGCGAAATCCTGAAACGGTACGGGAACCTCCTCGCCTCCTACGGCGGGAAAATTCGTCTGACCGGACCCAGCGATCCTGAAATACTCTGGAACGACCACATTCTTGACTGCCTGTTCACCGTCTCCAGCCTGCCCGAAACGGGGCGGGTACTCGACGTGGGCTCCGGAGGAGGGCTTCCCGGCCTTGTCTGGGCCATCTGCCGCCCCGATCTCGAAGTGACCCTCCTTGACAGCGTGAAAAAGAAGTGCGGCGCCCTGGAAGAAATGGCTGCGGAGCTTGAGCTTCCCAACGTCCGGGTCGTCTGGGGAAGATGCGAGGAATACGCCCTCCGGGAACGGGAAACCTTCTCCCTCGCAGGCGCCCGTGCGGTGGCCGGAACGGGGGTCCTCCTCGAATACCTCTCCCCCTTCGTCGCCGTTGGGGGAACCGTCCTGGCCATGAAGGGCCCCCTGTACACGGAAGAACTCGAGTCGCTCCAGGGCAGGTGGAACAGGCTCGGCCTCGCCGCCCCGTCCATTGTTCCCTACGGCTGCGATGAAAAAAAGAGATTTCTTCTTCTCTGGAAGAAAAACGCCCCCTGTTCATCCAGGTTCCCCCGGAAGACGGGCATGGCGGAAAAAACATACTGGTGGAGGTGACGCCCCCATGCTCATTCTCACGGTTTCAAACCAAAAGGGCGGAGTAGGAAAAACGACCACGTGCGTCAATCTTGCGGCTGAACTGGGCCGGCTCGGGTATTCCGTCCTGGCTGTGGACATCGACCCCCAGGCGAACTGCACCAGCGGCCTGGGCATATCACCGGAGGACTTCGAGCTCAGCCTCTACGACGTGCTCCTCGGGGAGGCCGAGGCGAAGGATGCCGTCCTTCCCACCAAGTGGGAAGGAGTCTCCCTTCTTCCCGCCACCATCGACCTTGCGGGAGCGGAAATAGAACTCGCCAGCGTCATCAGCAGGGAGACGAGGCTGAGGCGGCATCTCCGGTCCCTCGACAGTTTCGACGTGGCCATCGTGGACTGTCCCCCGTCCCTCGGCATGCTGACCATCAACGCCCTGGTCGCTTCCGACAAACTCATCATCCCCATCCAGTGCGAATATTACGCCCTGGAAGGGGTCGGCCAGCTCTCGAAAACCGTCGGTCTCGTCAGGGACAACCTGAATCCTGAACTCACAATCAGCGGTGTGCTCCTGACCATGTACGACTCGAGGACCAGGCTTTCCAACGAAGTGGCCGACGAGGTGCGGCGCCAGTTCGGGAACGTGGCCTTCTCCTCCGTCATCCCGAGGAACGTCAGGCTGTCGGAGGCTCCCAGCCATGCAGCCCCCATAGGCTATTACGACCCATCCTCCACCGGGGCGCAGGCCTACGGAGATCTTGCCAGGGAGGTGTCAGGACTGTGGCTAAAGCGCGCGCACTAGGAAAGGGTCTCGGGGCCCTCTTCACCCCCGCCGCGGAGACGCCCCTCCCCCACGGAGGCGGACAGGCGGAAATCACCTCCCTCCCGGTGGACTGCATCCGTCCGAATCCCGCCCAGCCGAGACGGGACATGGACGAAATGGCCCTCGACTCCCTCGCGGAGTCCATACGGAATCACGGAGTCGTCCAGCCGCTCATCGTCCGCCCCCTCGAAGAAGAAGAGAGCTACGAGATCGTGGCCGGCGAGAGACGGTGGCGGGCTGCCCGGTCCGCCGGGCTGACGAGGGTGCCGGTACGGGTCATGGAAGGCAGTGACCGGGAGCTGCGGGAGATATCCCTTGTGGAGAATATACAGAGGGAAGACCTGTCACCCCTCGAAGTCGCCTCGGCCATTACGGAGCTGATCCAGCACCATTCCCTCACCCAGGAGGAAGTGGCCGAACGCATCGGCTGGAGCAGGACTGCCGTGACGAACAAGCTGCGGCTTCTCCAGCTTCCGGAAGAGATACAGAACATGCTCTCCGAGAACCTTCTGTCCGAAGGCCACTGCAGAGCCCTTCTCTCGGTGGACTCCCCCTCCGTGATGGTCGCCCTGGCGCGGACTGCCGAGGAACGGGGCATGTCCGTCAGGCAGCTCGAGGAGTCGGTAAAAAGGTCGAAGCTGCAGGTACCAGAGGTCTCCGCCGCCAAACGGGTCTCCTTCGTCATTCCGGAACCAGTGCGGTCATCCCTCAGGGGATTGGGGATCTCTCTCCGGGTGACGGGAAACCCGAACCGCATGAAAGTATCCCTCGACGGTCTGAATAAACGCCAGATGGAGGCCTTCGTGCAGTTTCTCGAGGAACGGGGGGAAGAACTATTTCCCGGGAAATAGGTGATCAATGGTGGATAAGTTCAAGGATGTAGTAATGTTTGGAAAAATCATTTCCACAGGATTCCTTATCGGAGGATATGTGTTTCTTGGAGTATATATCGGCCGGAAACTTGTTGCTTTGGGGTATCCTTCCTGGCTCAACGCCGCCCTACCCGCCCTTCTCGCTCTTTTCGGGCTCGCTCAGGGTTGGTTCCTTGTCCGGGAGATCATGAGAAAAAAATAACACACTTGTTTCACGTGAAACAGAACAAAGACGAGGAAGGATGATTGACCATGGAGAACATCTTCGCCCCCTGGAGAATGGCGTACATACAGGTATCGAAAAAGCAGGACGGGTGCATATTCTGCGATTTCCCGCCGGAGAACCGCGACGGGGATCGGCTCATTCTCCACAGGGGGAAAACCTGCTTCGTCATTTTCAATGCCTTCCCCTACAACCCCGGCCATCTCATGGTGGCTCCCTACCGGCACACGGCGGAATACGAGCTCCTCACCGACGAGGAGATGCTTGAAATGCACCGCCTTGGAGGAAAGTGCATTTCGTTACTGAAAAAAGTGATGAATCCCCAGGGCTTCAACCTAGGCATCAACCTCGGCAAGGTAGCCGGCGCGGGTTTCGACGGTCACCTCCATCTCCACATCGTTCCACGATGGAACGGCGATACCAATTTCATGCCTGTGTTTGCCGATGTTCGGGTCGTTGCCGAAGAACTGTCCGCAACCTATGCACGGATGAAGGAAGCCTGGAATGAATGAGTGACCTGTACAACGAACCTGCCCGCGAAACTGTTACGGAGACGAAAGTCCAGAAGTCCCTCTTCATAACCCATGTCTGCATTTGCGCCGATGAGGCGGAAGCCCGGGAGAGGATCAGGAGCATTTCCTCAGAGCACCGACAGGCAAACCACAACTGCTGGGCGTACCGTGTCGGTTCCCTGAAGGGAGAGGAATACTTCTCCGACGACGGCGAACCGGCCGGAACCGCGGGGAAGCCCATCCTCGGCGCGATACTTCGCCAGGAACTAACGAATACCGCTGTAGTTGTGACCCGCTATTTCGGCGGCATCAAGCTCGGTGTGCGGGGACTCATAGATGCCTACGGCACCTCGGCCTCCGCGGGCCTCCAGGCTGCAGGAAAAGTTGCCCGGAGGGTCAGGACAATTTACGAAATACGGATGCCTTACGACATGGCAAAAATGCTGGACCGGCTTCTGGATTCCTGCGACACCGGCGTGGATTTCCGGTCCAGCCAATACGGAACCGCTGTGACCGTGCGGTGTGCCGTTCCTCTCGGCTGCTCCGGACGGTTTGAGGCAACTCTCGATGAATGGAAAAATAGCCGGAGAATCCTCGATTGGGTCAAGCTCGCCTGATTCTGACGCACCCCAGTGTTTCGATAACTGCGATACCGGCAAAAGAATGGGTTCAGGACAATCCTTCCGGAAAGTGCGAAAGGAAGTCCCTCCCGAAATACCATACAAAAGTCAAAGACAACACCCTTTCAACCGGAAAAAAATGCTCCCGGAAGGTCCGTAACAGTTGAAATACCCTTCATTGTCTTCCCACGACCGGAGAAACATGCCCATGAAATCGTGTATTCAGCCTAAATGAACCACAGACGTTCAGTACCCATTGAATGGAATCCCCGAAGAAGACCGCGCTGTTCCGAAGCATTCAATCCCCACCCATAATCTTCCGGAAATCCGGTAATGGCAATGGAATTGCTATCCACGAAACTCAGGGGAAACAGCTACAGAAAATGAAAGAAAGCACGAAACGGCCGGCAGTTTTTACAATAGCACGAGACACAAACGATGGAATGAAATAATAGATCAGTATAGGTCAGCCCCCCTATACACAAAACCAGTGCACACCCATTCGAGTACTGCAAGTTTTCTCCTATCCAGAGTAATAAATACGTGCACGAGAACGGATCTTCGGAAATCTGAGAGCAAATGATTTTTTTTCCGCAAAAACTTGCCAAAAAACATGTCAACCAATACAATAACAGGTAGACAGGAGATGATCATTCGTGAAAATCCGTTTCAATACCCTCATTCTGGCCGCTTTTTTTGCCGGGCTGACGGCGGTAGGCGCTTTTATTCGGATACCCCTTCTTTTTGTCCCCATCACACTCCAGGTACTCATGGTCCTTCTCTCCGGATTGCTTCTCTCGCCAAGGGCCGCTCTCCTCTCCCAGTCCGCCTATGTTCTTCTTGGACTCTCTGGAGTTCCCGTTTTTGCCGGCGGAGGAGGCATTTCATATGCCCTTTCCCCCACATTCGGATATCTTGTCGGGCAGATTCCGGCGGCATGGGCCATCGCAAGTATAGTCAAAAAGAACGGAATCTCCCTGATGAACCTGTTAATTGCGTCAATAGCCGGAATCGCCATCATATATTCCGCCGGCGCTTTTCTCCTGTATTTGAACCTCAACTTCCTCGCGAAAAATTCAACCCCGATCGGCCGGATACTGCAAATCGGCATATACCCTTTCATTTTTCCCGACCTTCTGAAAGCGGGAGTAGCTTCACTCCTTACAGTGAAGATAAGAAGACGTTTGAAAAACTCGCTGTAAAAGATTGATGGCCAATTCCTGCAAAACAGTTCACGGGAAAATCCACGAAAACCCATGGGTTTAACCAAGCCATTTCCAGTGTGTAAATTTCTGCCATGGGAAAAACTCCGCTATCGGTCGAGCAATCTCAATTTGAGCCATTGAAAAACAAGAGAAATGCAAAAAATCGATTCCCGATGTCAAACCCCCATTTCCTCACGACAACATAAACCGGAATGAAACGTGCCGAAAATAGTTCCTTTCTCCTTTTTCTACCTGAAAGCCGAATGCGATTCTTCCAGAGAAAACGGCAATTGATGGCAATGTTTTCCTCTGCCTGAAAAGAATCGAAAAATGCCAGTCGAAAAAAGAAACAACTCGGTATCTACAAGGGATGAAGTGATACGGAACATGCCGGAGTAGGGGAGCCCTAGCAAAAAATGATGGCTGCAATGTTTCACGTGAAACATTGCAGCTCTGCATAGTTAAAAGAGAATTAACTTCATGGGGGAGTGTCTGGAAATTCCTGGAAAAATGATCGATTCCAATGAGGAAAAAGATGCAGAAGGTGCTGACCTATACTGACCTATTGTATTGGCCGTCTAATTGAATCGATCTTTTCGATGTACTGTATCACGTTGAACTTTCTGACGGCTCCGCTGTAATTCATGTACCTGACCGTTCCAAAAACGGTCCTTTCCGGCCATGGCCTGTCGTGAAGCCCTCCGATGGCCCAGGAAATGCCGGCTATTCCGTTCGGGTCCCTTCCATCGAGTTCGTAGCGGTCGTTCAGGAAGAGGGCTGTGGCAAAAGCGTCTTCAGGGGAGGGGGACCATTCAAGTATTTTCTTCGCCCAGTACATCCGGGTCCATCCGTGCATTTTCCCGAGCAGCCTCATTTCCTTCTGTGCGGCATTCCACAGGGGGTCGGCCGTTTGCGCTTCTTCAAGGGCGTGGATATCGTAGAAGAAGGGACGTGGATCGTTTCGGTGGTTGTCGAGGGTTTTCCTTGCCCATTCAGGGAGTCCGTTGTAGGTTCCGGCGTCTGCTTCGTACAGGCAAAAGTTGTCGGCGAGCTCCCGGCGGACTACAAGTTCTTCGAGAAAACACCTTGAGGATTCCGTATCCCCGCCGGAGAAAACCTCAAAAGCTGCCCTCTGGGCTGAAAGATGGCCGAAATGAAGCCAGGGGGAAAGGCCGGAAAGCCCATCGAGGCCTGGATCGTTCCTCTGCAGGGCGTACGCGGCGAGGCCTTCTTTCAGAAAGGCGGAAAGCCGTGCCCCTGCGGCGGATTCACCGGGGTGAATCCATTCCGGCGGCTCTCCGGTGCCGGGTTCGGACTGCAAGACCGCAAAACTCCCCGGGAGGGAAAAAGGGGCCGTTCCGTCCATGTTCATCGGGGGCATCGGTTCAGTTTCCGGAATGTCGGTCAGCCAGCCGGAAAGCAGCGGAGATATTTTCCTCCGGAAGGTGGCCGCGCTGTATTCTTTCTTCGGCGACACTGTCCATGCAGGTACAATGTTGTGGGCGTCCGTCTCCGCGACAGGACAGACGGCGGTTTTCCGGAGGTCTTCTTTCCAGCTCCGCTTTTCCGGGTAGGGGTCGAAATCGGTCACGATGAGGGCGGCATTCAGGAAATTCGCCCTTTCCCCCACGGAAATGCCCGGTTCTCCGGAGTGAATCTCCAGAGGGATGTTTTTTTCGGCAAGGGATCGGGCCAGAAGCCGCAGTCCTCCGGCGAGAAAGCGGTAGTGCCGTGAAGATGCGACCGAAAAGGAAGGCGCCAGGCAGAAAAACACCCGTAGCGGACAGGAAAGGGCTTTTGCGGAATGGACGGCAGCCAGGAGGGCCCAGTTGTCGGCTGCTCTCTGGTCCCGGGACATCCAGTAGACCACGGGGCCGTTCCCTGAACGACCGTCCTTGAGAAGACGGGTTCGCCTTGAGATATCGGAGGGAAGATGTGGAAGAGACATTGCGCTGTATACATTCCTTTCTATTTCCCGGGAAATAGGATATGAAAAAGGCCTGCATCCGGCAGGCCTTTGTTTATTTCAGGATTTCCATCAGCTCGACCTGGAAGGTGAGCTCTTTTCCCGCAAGTCGATGGTTTGCGTCGAGCTCAACGGAATCTTCTCCCACCGAGGTCACCGTGACGCTCATGGGGCTTCCTCCCCGGGTCATCATCTGGAGGCTGTCGCCGACGGAAGGCTCGTAGTTCTCCGGCATCACATCCCGGGAGACGGAGAAAACCATGTCGTCCCGCTTCCTCCCGTAGGCCTCTTCAGGGGGCAGGACAAGGGTCCGCTCTTCTCCCACCTTCATTCCGACAACGCCCCTGTCGAATCCGGGGATCATCTGCCCGGCACCCACGGTGAACTCCAGGGGGTTCCGTCCCCTTGACGAGTCGAACACTTCGCCGTCGGAGAGGGTTCCCGTGTAATGGACCCGGATCCTTTTTCCTTTTTCTGCGATCATGTGCTGCTCCTTTCTCCGCCTCTCTGACGGAAGGAATTTCTCCGGCCGTTCGGCCCGGAAAAGAGTCCCTGTATTGTATGTGCTCGGCTCTCCAGTGGCAAGGCAGGGAATTTTCCTCTGTCCGCGGACGGGCTTGCCGGTAGAGGGCGGGATTAGGAGGTACAATACTGGGGAGCGGGTTTCTGAACCGGGCATCGGCGGCGAGATCCGGACAAGGGGGGAGAGACGGTGAAGATAACGAAGGGCCGGCTGGATGAGGCGGTCCGGAACGGCATTCTTTCTGAAAGCCAGGCGGAGAGCCTCTGGGAGTTTTTTCTGGAAAACAGCGGGGACACTTCATCCTTCAAGGTGACCCACATCCTGTATTACCTCGGCGGACTTATCGCCATCGGGGCCATGAGCCTTTTCATGAACCTCGGATGGGAGGTTTTCGGCGGGTGGGGAATTTTCACCATCGCCGCGGCTTATGGCCTTTTCGGCCTGCTGCTGGCGGAATTCTTTTCCCGAAAGAAGGGCTTTTCGGTCCCGGCGGGCATCATGTCCGTCTTCGCCACGGCCCTTGTTCCCCTTGCAGTGTACGGTCTCCAGTCAGGACTCGGCTTATGGGAAGGGAGCAGGGTGTACCGGGAGTACCACGTGTATATCGACTGGCGGTGGGTGTCCATGGAGCTTGCCACCCTCGCCGCGGGAGCAGCGGCCCTGAAGCGGTACAAAATTCCGTTCCTCGTCTTCCCCGTGGCGGCCACTCTCTGGTACATGAGCATGGATCTCGCCCCCTTCCTGTTCCGGGACGCCGATATCACCTGGAGGCTCCGCAGGATCGTGTCCCTCTGGTTCGGGCTCGCCATGATCCTCTTCGCCCTCCGGGTGGATTTCAGGACCCGTTCGAAGGGGGATTATGCCTTCTGGCTCTATCTTTTCGGGCTGTCCGCTTTCTGGGGAGGGCTTTCCCTCCTGGATACCGGAAGCGAAATCGGGCGGTTTTTCTACCTCTGCGTCAACCTTCTCCTCATCGCCGCCGGGGCGGTGCTTTCCAGGCGGGCTTTCGTCGTCTACGGGGGCCTCGGAATCTCCGGATACATCGGCCACCTTGCCTGGAGGGTTTTCGAGAACAGTGCCCTTTTTCCCT
>JAPXRK010000027.1:0-11634 GCA_033813575.1 Synergistales bacterium | reverse complement strand
AACCGGCCGTGACGACCCGCCGGCACAGGCTGGCCGGCGTGACGGAGCGCTACTATATTCTCGGCGGCCGGGGGCGGGTCGAGATCGGGGATCTTCCGCCCCGGGACGTTCTGCCGGGAGACGTGGTGGTCATCCCGCCCATGGTGCGGCAGCGAATAGCCAACACGGGACCGGATGACCTTGTCTTTCTCTGCGTCTGCTCTCCCCGGTTCGTCCCGGAAGCCTATGAAGATATCGACGACTGAGCGAAGGGAGCTTGGGAATGGCGGACCTCTGTTCATTAATTTGCTGCCTGCGGCCATTTACAACCCGGAGCACTGCCTCAGAACGACCGCGGAACTCATCGCCGAAAACGGAATGGAACCCTCCCGGGCCGGGGTCCGGCTGATGCAGGGGTACTATTTCGCCTCGCCGTCGGAACGCCCTTTTTCGCCTTTCGGGGAGAAATGTCCCGGAAGGCCGGAGGGCATAGATGCCCTTAATTGCAGAAAACCCCGACCACAGCGCCGCTTTTTATGATATGGTGTTCCCGTTCCAAAATCTTTTCCTGATGCGGTGAGTCGCGATGAATCTCTGGACCCTTCTCGGAATGTTTTTTCTGGCCCTGGGCTTCATCGGGGCGCTGCTCCCCATCATGCCAACGGTGCCCTTCGTGCTGGTGGCCGCAGCCTGTTTCGCCCGGTCGTCGCCGAAAATGCACCGGTGGATGAGGCAGCACCGCACGTTCGGCCCCACCATCCGGAACTGGGAGAACAACCGGTGCGTCTCCAGAAAGATGAAGGTGTGGTCAATTGCCATGATGACCCTTGGAGGAGGAATGTCCACGTGGCTCTTCGTCCCCCCGGGGTGGATGTCCCGGGCGGTCTTCGGCGTCTTCCTGGCCGGAGACCTGGTGGTCCTGCTGCTCAGGGAATGCCCTCCCGAAACCGCCGGGGCCGGAAAGGAGAAGAGATGACACCCCTGAAGAACTGCACGGTCTCCGTCTTCGGCCTCGGGCTCCTGGGCGGTTCCCTAGCCTGGAAGCTCTCCCGGGACGGAGCGGTGAAAAGCGTCGCCGGATGGAGCCGGAACCCGGAAACGGTCCGCAGGGCCTGCGATATGGGCGTCATCGGGCGGCCCTGCGCAACGGCGGAGGAGTGCGCCGCCCTGGGAGACGTCCTGGTCCTCGCCGTTCCCATCCGCTCCATGGAGGCCACGAGCCTGAAGATCCGTCCGGCTGCCGCTCCCGGAATCAGAGCCGTCTTCGACCTGGCGAGCACCAAGACCGAGGTCGGGCGGAAGCTGGCGCCCCTCTGGGGGCCCTGCTACGCCGGGTTTCACCCCATGGCGGGAAAGGAGCGGGGCGGCCTGGAGAACGCCGACCCGGCCCTTTTCGACGGGGCGGTGTGCGCCGTGGTCCCCTTCGAAAACACAGGCGAAGAGGCCCTGTCCCTTGCGGAAGAGCTTGCGGAAGCCCTCGGGGGCCGCCCTCTCAGGACCGGGGCCGAAGAGCACGACGCCGCGGCGGCCTGCATCAGCCATTTCCCGGTACTTGTGGCCGCGTCCCTGGCCCTCCTCGCGGGGGAGGAGATGGCGGATCATCCCCTGGTGGGCATTCTCGCGGCGGGAGGGTTCCGGGACACGACCCGCGTGGCGGGAGGCCTCCCGGAACTCGGGGCCGACATGGCAAGCACCAACGGGGAGCAGATCCGGCGGCTTGCCGGGAAATACCGGACGATCCTCGACACCCTTCTTGCGGCGTCTCCCGAAGATCTCGAGGTCCTGCTGGCCAGGGCCGCCCGGTGCAGGGAGGCAGTCCTGGCGGGGAAAGACTCCGGGAGCGGAAAAAGAAGCTGAAAATAAGGGGCCGGGCTGGAGATCAGCCCGGCCCTTTTCGCTATTTTCCCGCCGGTTTTCCGTAGGATGTGGGGCCGGAGGGCCATGACGTGGTATTCAGCCATTCCCTTGGGTAGCCCAGGGGCTGTCCGATCTTTCCCCCCTCGGTGAGCAGGCCGTCGTTGTACTTCACGATCAGCCGCTCCGTGAGGTCGTGCCATTGTTCCAGCGTTTCGGCGGTGTTCCGTTCCGCGAAGTCGGTGAGGTAGGCCCTGGCGCCGGAAGGGTTCGTCCTGTACAGGTCGAGGGCTTTCCGCTCCACCGTCTCGAGGGCGTTCAGGAAGCCCGTTTCGAGCTGTTCCTGCAGCACGGCGATCTCTTCGTGCATATAGCCGTATTTCAGGCCCGCGTAGTTCGCAAGGAAGTTGAAGGTCCACCACGCGCTTTCCCGGGAAAATTTCGTGGTGTCGCAGACTTCCACCGACCGGGGCAGCCCGGTCACGCCAACGTGGAAGGGCAGAAAGACGGTGTCGGAGGGCTTGTCGAGACCGAGCCACATGCGCCCGCCGATGGCGTCCGGAAGCCAGCCCCTGGCCTGGTTCACGAAAACGTACCCGCAGTAGGTCACCGACAGGGGCCGCTCCCATGCACCCTCCAGCTTCCGTTTGGGATCGCCCACGTCCCCGGCCCCGTCATAGGGGCCGTAGTACCGGTCGGGGTACCCGAAGGGCCCGGCGGCCGTTCCCTTCGTGAGGTCGAATTCCGTCCCCTCGTAGTGATCCCTGTGAAGCCGCATCACGTCCCTTACCGTGAGTTTTTTGTCCGGCTTCACCGAGAAGGGGTAGTCCTTCGTGTAGCCGTCCTTTACCCAGGGGGAGAAGTCTTTCGACGGGGCGGCCAGGGAGAGGACTCTCCATACCCTCCGAAGGGAGTAGTAGGGATGGTTGTATTCTCCGAGGCTCACCGTTTTCAGCCAGTCGAGCTTTCCGTCCTCCGGCTTCCACCAGCCGTGTTTCTGGGCCACGGAATGGAGGTTTTCCGAGAACATCATGTCCGGGTCGTTCGGGTCCACTTCCCGGATCCGGAACTGGTTGGCGCCGACGAAAATCTCCCCGTCGGGGACTTTTTTCGCGACCCACAGACCCCCGGTCCCTTCCGGGGACGGGGCCATCTCCAGGATCCATCCCTCTTCCGTGTCCGCCACGGGGAGGGTCTCGCCGGTGGCGTAGAGGCCGTACTTCTCGATGAGGGCGCCGATGAGCCGGATGGCCTCCCTGGCGGTGGTGCACCGCTCGAGGGCGATCCGGGAGAGTTCGGCCGAGTACATGATCCGCTTGCCCGCTTCAGGCTCCGGTGAGACTTTCGCACCGTTGGTGCATTCGCCGAACATGAGCTGCCGCTCGTTCATGATGCCGTAGCTTCCGTCGAAATAGGCGAAGGTCTCCGGGACCTGGGGGATCGTCCCCAGGGGGATGGTGGCCGGTCCCTTTGTGTCGTACCCCGGCCCCCGTCGGGATGTGACCATCCGGGGGTAGGAAAAGGTGTTGTACTCGGGGAAATCCCCCATGGCGGCGGCGGTGCAGAAAACCTCTCTCACGGAGCCGGGGGCGTGCTTTTGGGCGGGGACGTAGATGATCCGCTGGTCCATGAGGTCGTTGTCGTCCGAGTGGGAGACCAGAACGGAGCCGTCGGCGGAGGCGCCTTTCGTCACCAGGATGGTGGTGCACGCCTCTCCGGAGGCGGCCAGGAGAAAAAGAAAGAGAAGCGGCAGGGTGAAGGACCGGATCGTTCGGAACATGAGGAACCCTCCTTGAAGTGTGAGGATAGAAACAGTCTGATTATAAGCCCCCCTGAGGAGGCTGCAATACTTTTCGGAAAAGAGCCGTTTTTTCCCGGGACACAATTTCCCGGCAATCCGCTATACTTAAAGAAAATGAAACCGATTCCCGGGTATGACCGGCCGAAAACCGGGAAGGCGGGGCGGAAGGGAGAATTTCATGGAGAAATCGGGAAAATTTTCCGGGGGAGCCCTCTTTGTGCTGCTCGGCGCCATGCTGTGGGGGACCACCGGGACATCCCAGGCCCTGGCCCCGGCGGGGGCAACACCGCTGGCCGTGGGCGCCCTCCGGGTGGCCATCGGCGGAGCGGCCCTTCTCGCCGTCGCCCTCTTCCGGGGATCCTTCTCTTCCGGCGGCCGCTGGCCCCTCGCCCCGACGGTGATCTCCATCCTGGCCACGGCGTCCTACCAGCCCTTCTTTTTCACCGGCGTCTCGAAGACCGGTGTCGCCGTGGGAACCCTGGTCACCCTGGCGAGCTCTCCCGTGATCACGGGAGCCCTGGGATACCTCGCTTTCGGGGAGAAGCCGGAACGGAAATGGTATGCTTCCAGCTGCCTCGCCATCATCGGCTGTTCTCTCCTGACCCTCTCCGGGGAGGGAGGAGGAACGGTGGATCCCGTGGGGGTCCTGTTTTCCCTGGGGGCAGGTTTTTCCTATTCCGTGTTCGTCCTCGGAAGCAAGCGGCTGCTTCGGGACCATGGCGCGGACGCGGTGAACGGCCTGGTCTTTTCCGCAGCGGGCCTCGTGCTGCTGCCCGTGCTCCTTGCCTCGCCGCCTGCCTGGCTTCTCCAGCCCCGGGGGCTGCTCGTCGCCTTCCATCTCGGTCTCATCGCCACGGCCCTCGCCTATTTTCTCTTCCTCAAGGGACTGTCCACCGTGCCGGCCTCCACGAGCGTCACTCTCTCCATGGCAGAGCCCCTGACGGCAGCCCTCCTGGGGGTGCTGCTCCTGGGGGAGCGGATGAACCTCACGGGGGCTGCGGGAGTCGCGCTGCTCTTTTCGGGAGTGGCCCTGCTGGCCCTGAAAAGCAGAAAGGCTGACTGAGTTTTTCTCTGCGTTGACAAAAGAGGACACAATATGACCGAAACCGTCTAAAGAGTGTCCATTCCCTCTTTTTCTTAGTAAAATAGGAAGAGAAGGGGTGTATTGTGTTTTTTTCAGCACCCGTTCAGCGGCCAGATTTCCCATGCCTGTACGATGTACGGGTGCAGGAAGCAACCAGCGTTCTCGGAAAAGGAGTGTTGCCCGTGAAATTTCTGAAGACGTACCTTGACCGGTGCGTGCAGTGCGGGGCGTGCATGAGCGCCTGTTCGAAGGCGTGGGCGAAGGAGGATTCTCCGGACCTCTCCCGGATCCGGGTGAAGGCCGTCACGGGGATGGCGGACATCCGGGTGTGCGACCAGTGCGGCGGGTGCATCGCCGTCTGCCCGACCATGGCCCTTGCCCGGGACAAAAACGGCATCGTGCAGATCGACAGGAAGAAATGCACCTCCTGCCTCATGTGCGTCGAATTCTGCCCCAGCGCATCCATGTTCTTCTCCGACCGCATCCCTTCGCCCTACAAGTGCGTCGCCTGCGGCATCTGTGCCAGGGCCTGCCCCGAAGGGGCCCTTGAAATTCTCGACACCGGGAAGGAGGGCTAGCCCCATGGACAAATTTCCCATGAATCTCCTCGCCGAATGGAACTACCACCGTGCCCCCCTGCACCGGGGCTACACCCGCAAATACCTCGTCGTCGACCTCGGGAAAGGTGACGGGCAGTACAGCCACACAATCCATGACATAGACGGAGACATGATCGACACCTTCACCGGTGGCAGGGGCTTCGGGCTCAGGATCCTCTGGGACTCCGTCAACCCGCAGAGCCGGTGGGACTCCCCCGAAAACGCCCTTGTCATCTCCGGGGGCCCCATCTGTGGCATCACCCAATACCCCGGCACGGGCAAGACCTACACCGTCTTCCTCTCGCCCCTCACGGAGCAGACCTACAACAGCAACGCCGGGGGCTACTTCGGCCCCTACCTCAAGGCCTCAGGCTTTGACGCCCTCGCTGTCACCGGAAAGTGCCCGGAGGACGTGGTCGTCTCCATTGATGGAGACGAGGGCAAGATCCGCATCTACGCAGCCCCGACGGACGAGCGCAACGCCTACGACGTCACCGAAGCCCTCCACGGGCACTTCGCGAAAAACGAGGACGACAAGACCTCCATCTCCGCCGTCACCGCAGGCCGGGCCGCGGAGCACAGCTGGTGGGGAGCCCTCAACGTCAGCTTCTACGACCCCCGCCGAAAAGTCGCCCGTCTCAAGCAGGCCGGAAGGGGGGGCGGCGGCACCGTCCTCCGGGACAAGGGCATCCTCGCCCTCGTCGTCCGGAAAAGCGGCTTCACGGGAACCGAAAACGATCCCGCCGACCTGGCCACCCTCCAGAAGGTGGGCACCAAGCTCCACCGGGAAATCCGGAACAACGACGACACCCAGTGCATCATGCGCACCACCGGCACCACGCACCTCAACAAAATAATGAACGACTACGACATCCTGCCCGTCAACAACTTCAAGTTCGGCAGGTCGGAGGCCATCGGGGCCATCACCCCCGAAGAGTACAAGAAGCTCTTTACCCAGGGATACGCCGACGGATGCTGGTACGGGTGCTCCATGGCCTGCGCCAAGACCGTGGACGGCTTCGTGCTCCGTACCGGCCCGGACAAGGGCAAAAAAGTCACCGTGGACGGCCCCGAATACGAAACCGCCGCCAGCCTCGGCCCCAACGTCGGCATCTTCGATCCCCTGTGGACCATCGAGACCAACTACTACGCCGACCACTACGCCCTCGACACCATCTCGCTGGGCACCGGGCTCGCCTTCGTCTGCGAATGCTACGAACTAGGGCTTCTCACCAAGGAGCACACGAACGGCCTCGACCTCCGGTTCGGCGCCGGAGACCAGATCATGGAACTCATCCACCGCATGATGGACGGCCGGGACGACTTCGCCCTCGCCGTGGGCAAGGGCATCCGGAAAATGAAGGACATCTTCGCCGAGCGGTACGGCGCCGACCGGGCCGTCATGGAACGGATCGGCATGGAAGGCCAGGGGCTCGAAGTCTCCCAGTACCGGTGCCAGGAATCCGTCGCCCAGTGGGGAGGATACTTCCTCACCCTCAAGGGCCCCCAGCACGACGAAGCGTGGGTCATCTTCATGGACATGGTCAACAAGCAGATTCCCACCTTCGAGGACAAGGCCGAGGCCCTCTTCTACTTCCCCAACTTCCGCCTCTGGTTCTCCCTCGTCGGGGTGTGCAAGCTCCCGTGGAACGATGTGGAACCCTCGGACAACCGCCTCCGGTACAAGGGGATCGAAGCGGCGAAAGTCCCCGAACACGTCCAGAACTACCTCGACATTTACGAAGCCGTCACCGGCAAACCCCTCAGCAGGGAAGGAATGATCCTCCAGTCGGAGCGGGTCTATAACTACGAGCGGATCTTCAACTACCGCATGGGCAAGGGAACGAGGAAAGAGCACAACATTCCCGACCGTGCCCTCGGCCCCGTCTTCCCGGACGAATGGAACGTGCGGAAAGAATACTTCGAGAAAAAACTCGAGGAAGCGGGCATAAACGGAGAAGGCCTGTCGGTGGAGGAGAAGATCTCCCGCCTGCAGGCCCACCGGAGGGGCGAATGGGAGAAGCTTGTGGACGCCGTGTACGCCCGGAGGGGCTGGGACAGCAACGGCGTGCCGACACGGAAGACGGTGGAGCGCCTTGGGCTGGACAGCCCCGAGGTCCTCGAACTTCTGGAACCCTACTGGAGGTCCGGGGAAAGGGCATGATCCGGGTCAACGGCGAGCAGGTCCCCTGGAGGGAAGGCATGACCATCCGGGACCTGCTTGAGGAGCGAAACTTCACTTTTCCGATGATTGCCGTGTGGGTGGACGGGACTCCCCACAGGAGGGAGGAATTCGCCTCCGTCTGGATACCCGATGGAGCGGATGTCCAGGCGATCCACATGATCAGCGGCGGATGACGGGGATTCTTTTCAGGAAATCAGATCCCCCCTGAGCCCTTTCGTGAACAAAAACCCCGCCCATTTTCAGTTGGGCGGGGTTTTTTTCCGGTATTTTGACAAACGGGCTTATCCTGTATAATAATTTCCATATTTTCTTCAGTGCCCTCTCCTTCTGCAGGACCGGGGAAGAGAGAAGGAAAGCACCACGGGAAAGACGGCCCTTCCTGCGGGGAAGAAAGGCAGCGGCTTGTGCTGGAAGAGGGAGGCGGGTGGAAAAGTGTATTCACTCCCGGTGGTGATTGCGGAACCTGATCCAATGCTCCGGACCCTGTACCGGAAAGTGCTTCTTGACGGACATGGCTATATTTTTGCCGGTTTCGCAGAAACGGGGGAGGAGATCGCTCCGCTTCTTTCGAAAACGACGGTGAATCTCGTGCTTCTCGATATCTCCCTTCCGGGCTTCGACGGGCTGGAGGGTTTCCGGTGCATGAGGGCGCACTTCCCGAGGGTGGATTTCATCATCCTGTCTTCGGAAAAATCTCCCGATATCGTCCGGGGCGCCATCTGTTCCGGAGCCTTCGATTACCTGATCAAGCCCTTCGAATGGGAGAGGCTCACCAGGGCGCTGGCGGCCTACAGCGAGTATTACCACGGCTTGGTGGGAAGGGATATCCCCTGGCGGCAGGAGGACCTTGACCGTCTTCTCGGCTTTCGGAAAAGGATCTCAGGCACGCCTGACGGGGCTCCCAAGGGATTCCAGGAGACCCTGCTCATCCGCCTGGGGAAACTTCTGCAGGAGTCGAGGAAACCTCTTTCGGCGGCGGATGCCGGCAGGATGCTTGGCATTTCCCGCTCCAGCGCCCGCAGGTACCTGGAGCTTCTCGTCCAGCGGGAGGAGGTCGCGGTGGATTTCGAACTGACCACGGTGGGGCGTCCCCAGAAACTGTATTTTGCCACGGGTCCCGTTGTCAAAAGGGAGCAAAACTCCGCCTCATGAGCACCATCGGATCCGGAGTTCACAACTTGCGGATACGAAAGTGCCGTTTTCAACGCTCCGAGGGGTGTAGTCTCACCTCCGGGGCGTTTTCTCTTTTACCCTGGATTCCCGCCCGCTCATAACGAGCCTGGAGGCGGAACACCCGGCGCGGCATAGATTTGTTTCTGTTCCTCCAAAACTTTGCCGACCCCCGGCTTTTGCCCAGGATGTTCAAAGCATTCGATCACATCGAGCCTGTCTAGGCCCCATTGCAGGGTGTACTCTCTGAACAGGCCTGTATCCTGCTTCCGTTTTTTTGGATGTTTCGGAAGGGAAAAGGGCAGTTTTCTCTTTTTTCTGTCCCCGGTCTGTCATGTTGCGAAACTGGGGGGCCGGGGCCATAATAGAAGCGAAACAGGGCGTTTCCATTGCATCCAAAATACGAAGGAGATGATCGTTGTGTCCAGGATCAGAATCGTCGTCGCTTCATTGCTTATCGCAGCATGCATGGTGGGAGGTGCGTATGCCTCGGGAGAGCTCAACGCCTATACCATCATGCCGGAGAAGTATGCCTCCCAGGTTTTCGAGGCCTTCACCGCCGAAACGGGAATCAAGGTGAATTTCATGAGATTTTCCTCCGGCGAAGCCCTTGCCAGGGTGGTGGCCGAGAAGGGCAATCCCCAGGTGGACATGATCCTCGGCGGCCCCGCCGACACCTACGAGGCGGGGATCAAGGAAGGGGTCTTCGAGGCCTACAAGCCCGCCGGGGCTGACGGCATCCCCGAGAAGTTCCGCTCGAAAGAGAACTACTGGACCGGCATCGGGATCATTCCGCTGGTTTTCCTTACCAACACGAAGTTCCTGGCGGACAAGGGGCTCGAAGCTCCCGCCTCATGGAACGATCTCCTGGACCCCGCCTATAAGAACGGCCTCCAGATGGCCGACGCCAGGACCTCCGGCACGGCCACGGAACGGATCTACTCCCTGGTGAAGATTCTGGGCGAGGACGAGGCCTTCGCCTATCAGAAGAAGCTCCACCAGAACATCCAGATGTACACCAAGAGCGGCGCCGGCGGAGCCATGCCCGTGGCGACGGGACAGGCGGCTTCGGGCATTTTCTACATCGTGGACGCCCTGGATATCCAGCAGCAGGGGCACCCCGTGGTGATCAGCTACCCGAAGGAAGGCGTGTCCTTCGGCATCGAGGCCACCGGAGTCCTGAAGGGCGCTAAAAATCTGGAGAACGCGAAAAAGTTCATGGACTGGGCTTCCTCGAAAACCTTCGCCCAGCTGCTGGTGGACAGGAAGATCAACTACATCCCCACCCGGGGCGACGTGGAAGTGACCAATCCTGCCCTCGACCTTTCGAAGGTCAGCCTGGTGGAAGTGGACGTGACCTGGAAGGGCCAGAACCGCAAGGCCTTCGTTGACCGCTGGATCAACGAAGTCATCAAATAGGGCCTTTTTCTGGAATCCTGCGCAGTTCCCATCCCCGGCGGGAGTTTTTCCCGCCGGGGCTTTTTCCCTGTTCGGCAGGCATTACAGCTCACTCAAGGAGAATGACGCCATGAATCGACCATCCGCGCTCTCCGCTGCGGAGAAGGTGTCGCCTCTCAAACGGGACCCGGCCCTTCTCCCTGCCCTTGCCGCCATCTGGATTTCCCTGGCGGTGTTCGTCCTGTACCCGGTCCTTCGGCTTTTTCTTATGACGTTTATGGTGGAAGGGCAGTTTTCCTTCGCGAACCTCGGGGCGGTTCTCGACAGCTGGTACGACCGGCAGGCCTTCCTGAACAGCCTCTGGCTCGCGGGGGCCGTATCGGTTGCCGGGACGGCGTTGGGGTACATCTACGCCTTCGCCGTCACCAGGATTCCCCTCCCCTCCTGGCTGAAATGGTTTCTCGGCGCGGTCACCACGCTGCCCCTCATTTCCCCGCCCTTCACGAGCAGCATCGCCCTGACCCTTTCCCTGGGGCCCAACGGCATCCTCCTGAAGTTCTTCGGCATAGAGAATTTCAGCTTCTACGGATTCTGGGGAACCTGGATGTCCGAAACGCTCACCTATTTTCCCGTCTCCTTCCTCACGCTGGCGGCGGTCCTTTCCGCCATCGACCCGAACCTCGAGGACGCCGGGCTGTCCCTGGGGGCTTCGCCGGGGCGGGTCTTCCGGACGGTGACCCTGCCCCTGTCCACTCCGGGGATCGCCAACTCGGTCCTGCTGCTCTTCGCCAGCTCCCTTGCGGATTTCGCCACTCCCCTGGTACTGGCCGGCCACAGCTTTCCCGTGCTTCCCACCCAGGCCTACCTCCAGATCACGGGGCTCTATGACCTGCGGGGCGGGGCGGCCCTTTCCTTCCTGCTCCTTCTTCCCGCCATGGGAGTCTACGTCCTGCAGCGCTTCTGGGTGGGACGGAAAAACTACGTGACCGTCAGCGGAAAGACGGGAAGCCGCTCGGGTTTCAAGAGCAAGGGCAAGCTGGCGGAGGGGCTCGTGCTCGGGGTGTGCTTCGCTGTCACCGCCTTCATCCTGTACCTGTATTCCCTGATTCTCTGGGGGGCCCTGGTGAAGGTCTGGGGCGTGGACAACTCCATGACCTGGGAGAATTTCCTGTACGTGTTCACCCATGGACGAAAGGCCATTACCGACACCCTGTCCATCGCGGCGGTGGCCACGCCTCTCGGAGGACTCATGGCGGTGGTGGTGGGCTACATCGCCCAGCGGAAGCGGTTTTTCGGCACCAGGGCCATGGAATTTTTCTCCCTGCTGAACTACGCCCTTCCCGGAACGGTGGTGGGCATCGCCTACATAATCGCCTTCAACGAAAAGCCCATCCTGCTCACGGGCACCATGACCATCCTCGTGGCGGCCTATATGTTCCGCTACCACGCCGCAGGCATACGGGCGGTGATCGCGTCCCTCCACCAGATCGATCCCTCCATCGAGGAGGCTTCGGCAAGCCTCGGCGCCGGTGCGGCCAGGACCTTCTTCCGGGTGACCGTCCCC
>JAPXRK010000026.1:0-11737 GCA_033813575.1 Synergistales bacterium | reverse complement strand
CGCGGCCAGATACAACCGGCCCATGTTTGAACTGACCCCGGAACAGGAGGCAATGCTCATGGAGTATCATTGGCCCGGCAACATCAGAGAACTTCAGAATATAATAGAAAGGGCGGTAATTCTCTCCACAGATGAAGGCCTGGTAATAGACCTGCCCGCGAAAAAGCCCGTCGACATGCGGCAGTTTTATAAGGATTATCCTTCCATGGATGAATTGCAGCGCCGTTATATCAAGTTTGCACTGGAGAAGACGGGCGGCAAGGTCGGCGGACCGGGCGGGACCGCGGAACTGCTCGGCATGAAGAGGACGACGCTGCAAAAACGCATGAAAAGACTTGGTGTATTATGATCATAATCAGACAGTAATATCCGGAAGGAGAATAAAATGCCCCCATAGAGGCTTATCTGATACTATAGTGGCATTGTTTTTACCTCAAGTCGTTTTTAGCCGTAATATCAATATGTTCTCAAATCACAATATTGGCTTGTGTTTTGCAATTGATTCTATCATTGCCATCATTGAAGGAGGAAGATATGTCCAAAAATGGAAAGAATCCCGAAGCACGAATCGATAGACGTGGCTTTCTTAAAGGAATTGCCGCGACCGGTGCAATGGGCGCTCCTCGGCTCGACCGTTGCCCAGGTCGTCGTCGCGATCGCCGGAGCGGCCTTCCGGCCCTTCACTGCCGAAATCCTGCGGGAAGGGAACAAGATAGGGTCGGTCGAAATCGGACTCGACACCGGATATCTCACAGAACTCACACGGGCCAGCGAAAAGACCAGGGATCAGCTCATCGCCTCTTTCTCAGCCCAGGCAGCCGAGGCGGAGGCAGCCGTTACACGGAGGATTCTCTTCTTCGCGCTTGGGATCGTGACGGCGGTGCTGATCCTCAACGTTATCGGGCTTCTTCGTGTCGTCGCCCCCCTGCGCCGCATGACCGACGTGGTCCGTGACCTCGGCGAGGGGGAGGGGGATCTCACGGTCTCCATCGCCGTCAGGACGGAGGATGAAGTGGGGCGCCTGGGCTCTTCCATGAACCAGTTCATCGAAAAGCTCTCCCGCCTTGTTGTCGACGTGATCGGCATATCAAGGCGCCTCGGCGACGAATCTCGCAGGCTTTCCGCCCTCTCCGGGAAATCCATGGAATCCATCGAGCTGGTCAACGACGCGGTGGGGGAAATAGTCTCGCTCTCCGAGTCCAACGCAGCCGCGGTCGAACAGACGAACGCAGGAGTCGCGGAGATGTCGGCGACATCCGTCTCAGTCGCAAAGGCGGCGGGGCAGTGCGTGGAATCCTCGGCGAAGACGACCGGGTTTACGAAAGACGTCGCCCGAAAGCTGGAGGAGGTTGTCTCGGATATCGAGGCAGTCAGCACCCGTTCGCAGGAAAATCGGGCGAAGATGTCCGCCCTGGCCGAGGCGGTCGATTCGATCGCGGGTTTCGTCGGCGCCATAACGGGATTTGCCGACCAGACGAACCTGCTCGCGCTGAACGCCGCCATCGAGGCGGCGAGGGCCGGGGAGGCGGGACGGGGCTTCGCGGTCGTGGCAGACGAGGTCCGGAAGCTCGCGGAAGAATCCAACCGCGCTGCGAGCGAAATTTCCAATCTTATGAGCTCGCTCTCCGGATACGCTGGAGAGTCCATCAAGGCCACTGAAGAGGAAGAGGAAACGCTGCGCACCGTGGTCGAAAAGGCGGGGATCCTCCAGCAGACCCTGAAGGCAAGCATGGATGAACTCTCCTCCATGGACGCGGAGCTGAAAAAGGTTTCGGAACTGGCCCGCGACCAGTCCCATTCGAATATCGAAATGGCAGGTGCCGTTGACAACATCGCCCAGGGAACGTCCAATATCGTCGAACGGCTCGAAGGGATCAGGAATTCCGCCCAGGCCGCCCATGAAGCGTTCGAATCGGTCACGGAACAATCGCAGACGCTCCTCGAAGGCATGGAGGAGATGGAGCGCCAGCTCGGCCAGTTTAAGGTATAACCGCTCCCCCCGTCCACGGATGGCGTTCCTGCTGATCCTCACCAAAGGGAATCCGGGGAGAGTTTTTTTCCGGAATGAATGACCACACCGGAGGTACCGCGGCAGCCGCGCGGTACCTCCGGTTTTTTGAAGGCTTCCATCCGATGTCACGGGCGGCGTTCCCGCTCCCTCGTATTCTAAAGACACCCCCAATCAGCCGGAGACAGGAATTCCTGTCCCCCTCCCTTCTGAAACATGCAGAAAAAGAAACTTAATTTTCTTGCTTGACGAAAACAGAACACCAGTTTACAATCCCCCCATTGCTAAATTTTATTTTGGAGGGATCTGTTATGTCAACTAAAGTTCAATGTGTTGTCTGCGAAGGAGATGTCATGCTGCCCGCCGAGATCATGGAAGGCGAGCTTCTTACGTGCCCCGACTGCGGGACGGAGCTCGAGGTCGTTTCCCTGAACCCGATCACCGTTGCCGAGGCCCCCGAGGTCCAGGAGGACTGGGGAGAGTAGATGGCACACTTCTTCATCTTCTACACCCGCCTCCGCACCGAGGAGAAACTGCTGTTCAAAGCCGCCGAAGAACGGGGCATACCCTTCTCGGCGGTGAACGCCAGCGACGGAATGTGGCCGGATCTCCCCGGGGATACGGGCGACGTCGCGCTCTGCCGGTGCGTGAGCCAGACCCAGAACTCGGCCCTTGCGGTGCTCCTCGAGTCACGGGGGGTGCTGACGATAAATTCTTCCGAGGTCATGGCCCTCTGCGCAGACAAGATCGTCACCGCAGCCAGGCTCTCCGCCGCAGGAATACCGCAGCCGGAATACGCGGTCGCCTTCTCTCCCGAGGGAGCGGCCGAGGGAGCGAAGCGCCTCGGCTACCCGCTGGTGATCAAGCCGGCGACGGGAAGCTGGGGGAGGCTCCTGGCGAAGATCAACGACCGGGACGCCCTTGAGGCGGTCGCCGAGCACAAGGCCCACATGGGCGCCGCCCATTCCGTCCTCTTTATGCAGCAGTACGTCGAGAAGAAGGGCTTTGACCTCCGGGCGACCCTTCTCGGGGGAGAGGTGCTCACGGTCATCAAGCGGTGCAGCGATCACTGGATCACGAACACGGCGCGCGGCGCGACTCCCGGCAAATACCCCCTTTCGCCCGAGATCAGGGAGCTTCTTGGAAGGGTGCAGAACGCCATCGGCGGCGAGGTCCTCGCGGTCGACCTCTTCGAGAAACCGGAAGGCGGCTGGATGGTGAACGAAGTAAACGGCCAGCCGGAGTTCCGCAGCTCCGACGGCGAGCTCACGGGCGTCGATATCGCGGGGCGGCTCGTGGAACATGCCTGGTCCCTCGCGGCCGGCGGGACAAAATGATGAGTTCCGTGGTCCGGGCAGTCGTCTGGGGAGCCAACGGCATGGCGGGAGGAGAGGTCCTGAGGATCCTCGCAGGGCATCCCTCCATACACGTGGAAGCGGCAGTTTCCCGGAGCCGTTCCGGCCAGCCGGTCTGGCATACCCACCCCCATCTCCGGGGGAATTTTCCGGAACTTTCTTTCTGCAGCCCCGAGGAGGGAAAGGCGACGGGCGCGGACATCGCCTTCCTGGCCCTCCCCCACGGAACTTCCGCCCCCCTGATCCGGGAATGCCTCGACAGGGGGATGAAGGTGGCCGACCTTTCCGGGGACGTCCGCCTCAGGAACCCGGCGGATTTCGAAAAATGGTACGGTTCGGCTCCCCTCTTTCCCGAGCTGCTGGATATGGCGGTCTACGGCCTTCCGGAACTGTACCGGGAGAAGCTGAAGGGAGCGGACCTGGCCAGCGGCGTGGGGTGCAACGCCTCCTGCTCCATCCTCGGCCTGTACCCCCTGGCCCGGGCCGGCCTGATCGGCGACGTGAGGATCGAGGTCCGGGTGGGATCCTCAGAGGCGGGGGCGACGCCCACCACGGGAAGCCACCATCCCTTCCGGAGCCGGGCCCTGAGGGTGTACGAGCCCTTCCGCCACAGGCATCTCGCCGAGATCCTCCAGGAGCTGAACCTCTCCGAAGAAAAAGTGACCCTGACCATGACGGCGGTGGAGATGATACGGGGCGTCCAGATGATCGCCTACGTGAATCTCTCCCGCGGGGTGAAGGAAGCGGAACTGTGGAAGGCCTACAGGAGCGCCTATTCGGGAGAGCCCTTCGTCTCCCTCTGCCCCGCGAGACCGTCCCATCTCCGCCTGCCCGAACCGAAGCTCGTCACGGGCAGCAACCAGGCTCTCACCGGCTTCACCCTCCACGAGGACGGCACGAGGCTCCTGGTGGTGACCGCCATCGACAACCTTATGAAAGGGGCCGCGGGAAGCGCGGTCCAGTCCGCGAACCTTCTGCTGGGACTGGACGAGACTGCCGGCCTCGGAATGCTGCCGGTCTACCCGGCATAACGACTGCGGGAGGAATGACCATGAATCGCCGGATACAGCGGGGCGTCGTCAAGATCGGGGGGGCCAGGGGAAATGCCTTCGGTTCACTCCTCGAAGAGATAAAGGAACGGATGGAGCGGGGCGAACAGTGGATCCTCGCCCACGGGGCCAGCTCCATGATGGAGGACCTTTCCCGGGCCGCCGGGACGGAACCCCTCTACGTCACAAGCCCCGGAGGCTTCAGAAGCCGTTTCGTGAGCGAAGGGGAGCTGGCCCTTTTCGAGGCCGCCTGCTGCCGGTTTTCCGTCCAGCTTGCGGGGACCCTGGGGAAAATGGGGATCCATGCCGTTCCCCTCTACCCGCCCGCTTCGAAGGGAGCGGCGGCGAAACGGAAGGACGCCCTCCGCTCGGTGGAGGACGGCAAGGTCCGCATCCTGCGGGGAAACTACAGCGGCTCCATCGTGTCCTTTGACCCCGGGGACATCCATGCCGTATGGGAAATGGGGGGGCTGCCCGTCCTCCCTCCCCTCGCGGCGGACGAGGCGCTCTCCGGAGGTATCCTGAACGTGGACGGCGACCGCCTCGCCGCAGCCGCAGCAGCAGCCGTGGGAGCTGATGTCCTGGCCATCCTGAGCAACGTGCCGGGACTGCTCCGGGATCCGGGGGACCCGGCGTCGAAAATCGACGAGGGGAGCCTGGACGGATGGGACGACCTGGAACATTGCGCCAGAGGGAACATGAAGCGGAAGCTGCTGGCCGCCAGGGAAGCCCTTGAAGGAGGCGCCGGGGCCGTCGTGATAGCCGACAGCCGGGCGCCGTTCCCCGTGGAATCAGGCTTGTCCGGAGGAGGAACCCTGCTGTGTCGGGGATCTATGGCAGCCGCGGGCTGACGGTGGTCTCCGGGGCGGGGGCAACCGTCCGGGACGACAAGGGCAGGGAATACCTGGACTTCTACTGCGGGAGCGGCGCGGCCCTCTTCGGGCACTGCCACCCGGTGCTCGTGGAGGCCCTGCGGAAAGCGGCGGAATCCCCCTGGACGGTGGGGCCCGGAATGGGCTCCCCGGCCAGGGACGCCTTCCGGCAGCGCATTTCGGAGGAACTGCCGGGTCATGCCGTCTTCTTCTGCAACAGCGGCACCGAATCGGTGGAGGCGGCCCTCAAGCTGGCCCTTTCCCTCCGTCCGGACAGAAAGAAAGTGCTTGCCCTGCGCCGGGCCTTCCACGGGCGGACGCTGGGTGCCCTTTCCCTCACCTTCAATCCCCAGTACCGGAAGGACTGGGCCCGGGTCCTCGCCCCGGTGACCCACGTGAAGCCCGAGGAGCTTCCCGGCTCGGTGGACGGGGAGACAGCCGCGGTCTTCGTGGAGCCCGTCCAGGGAGAGGGAGGGGTATACCCCCTTTCCGGTGAACTGGGGGCAGAAATCACGGAGGCTTGCCGGGCAAACGGAGCCCTGCTCGTCTGCGACGAAATCCAGAGCGGGTGGGGACGGTGCGGAAATCTCACCGCCTCTCCCGGCGCGGGCCTCGATCCCGACGTTCTCTGCTTCGCCAAGGGAGTCGCGGGGGGCCTTCCGGCGGGACTGACCCTGTGGAAACGGGAACTGGGCGATTTTCCGCCTTCAGGACACGGTTCCACCTACGGGGGCGGACCCCTCGCCGCGGCGCTTGCGGACGCTTCGCTGAAGCTGCTGAAGGACGAAGGGTATCCCGCGAAGGCGGAAACCCTGGGAACCTATTTCCGGAAGCTCCTTTCTGAGATCGGCTCCCCCCTCATCGCCGAGGTCAGGGGACGGGGACTCCTCAACGGCGTGGAACTCCGGGGAAAGGCCGTTCCCGTGGTGAAGCGCCTGCAGGAAAAAGGGCTCCTGGCTCTTCCGGCCGGGCCGTCGGTGGTCCGGTTCCTTGCCCCCTTCACCGCGGAAAAGGAAGATTTCGACCGGGCTGCGGCCCTCTTTGCCGAAACCCTGGAGGAGGGTGCGGAATGAACGCCCCGGGGGCCATACTCTCCCGGCTGGTGTCCATTCCGAGCACCAGCGGCCGTGAGGAGGCGGCCTGCGCCTACCTCGCGGGCGTTCTGCCCTCCCTCGGGTGGGAGCGGATCGAGACGGACGGCGCGGGGAACGTGGTGGCCCGGCGGGGCAGGGGCAGGAAGGAGCTGGTGCTCCTGGGACACATCGACACCGTGCCCGGAGGCCCGGAACACCGTCTTGAAGGAGACATTCTCTGGGGGCGTGGTACGGTGGACGCCAAGGGCCCCCTGTGCGCCTTCGCCGCCGCGGGCGGGCGGGTTTCCCTCCCCGGGGACTGGTCTGTCACCCTCGTGGCCGCCACCGGCGAGGAGGCCGACTCCCGGGGCGCCCTTCACCGGATTCCCAGGCATCGTCCCGCCGCCTGCATCATCGGGGAACCCTCGGGGACGGACGGAGTGACCATCGGCTACCGGGGCAGCCTCCGGGCGGTGCTCGCCGCCTCCGACGGAGGAGCCCACAGGAGCGGCGACGCCGGCCCAATCACCGGAGTCCTGCGGTGCGCCGCCGACATCCTGGACCTGGTGGACAGTCTGGACGACCCGGCGCTGCCGGTCATCAGGCGCCCCTCCGGCGCAGTGGTCTCCATGGAGGGGCGGGAAAACGGGGTGCGGTCGGGGACGGCGGAGCTCGACATCCGCCTTCCCGAGGGCAGCAGCCCGGAGGAGTGGATGGAGTTCCTCCGGGGGAGCGCCGCAAATCGGGGCGTGTCCATTTCGTTCCGGGGCGTGACGCCCCCCCACGTGGAGGACAAGAACAACCCCGTGGCCCGGGCGCTCCGCCTGGCCATCCGGAAAAACGGGAACACTCCCCGGGTCCTGGCCAAGGGGGGCACAGCAGACTTCAACCTTGCGTCGGCGTGGAACTGCCCTATGGCGGCCTACGGCCCCGGCGACAGCAGGCTGGACCACACCTCGGAGGAGCGGATCTCCCTCGCTGATTTCCATGCATCCCTGGAAATCCTTGACGGAGCCCTTCCGCTCATTCTGGCGGGATAAGAAAAAACGGGAGAGGCTTTCCCCTGCCCGCTTCTCCTCCCCCATCGCCGGGGTCCCTTTCCTTCTCGGACGTGGAACGCCGCGGCAGCCCCTGATTCGGGACATGCCCCCCTACTGCCGGAGGGGCATGACGTCGCGGGGCCGGACGGTGACCCAGAGATCGTCGCCTTCCCGGATATCCCGGACGGCATCCTTCGGCAGCTCGATCCTGATGATCGAGTTCGGCCGGCAGGATCCGTTCGTCCCCGGATTGACCGTCAGGATGCTTTCAAACACGTCCTCCGCCTTCCGCTGTACCTTGCAGGGAAAGGCGTTTTCACCCGGTCCTTCGCCGATCTTCAGATAGTGGGCGCGCACGCCGATGTACCGGGAGTCCTCAGGGACGTCGGCCGCGCAGGTGAGCTCCACCCCCCAGTCCAGGGCGGAAACGGTCCGCGGGGAGAGACGCTCGATACGGGAGTAGTTCTTGCACCCCGAAAGCAGGGCCGCCGGGAGAGTGCCGGGCTTCTCGAAGAGATCGGCAACGTCGCACACGGGCTCGGACTTCCCCTGGTGCATGACGGAAACCTTCCGGCAGATCCGGTAGACCTCGCTCCGGTTGTGGGAGACATAGAGCGTTGTCCCCTCGAACTGCTCCAGCAGCCGGACGAGTTCCGTCTCGAGCTGCCACCGGAGGTAGCTGTCCAGGGCCGAGAGAGGTTCGTCGAGCATTACAAGGGAAGGATCGCTTGCCAGAATGCGTGCCAGGGCAACCCGCTGCTGCTGCCCCCCCGAGAGCTGGGAAGGATAGTGGGATTCCAGCCCCTGAAGGTAGAACTTTTCCAGCAGCATGGAAAGCTTTTCCCGGCGGTGATCCCGCCGCTCTTTTTTCAGCACCGAGAGGATGTTCCCCGCCACGGTCATATTGGGGAACAGGGCATAGTTCTGGAACAGAAGGCCGACCCCCCGTTCCTGGGGCGAGAGGTTGATCCCCTCGCGGGAATCGAAGAGGACCCGGCCGTCCAGGACGATCCGTCCCTCGTCCGGTTTCAGCACCCCCGCGACGCACTTGAGGGTCAGGCTCTTGCCGCATCCGGAGGATCCGAGCAGGGCAAGGACCTCGTTGCCGGCTTCGAAGCCCGCGTCCAGGAGGAAATCGCCCATCCTCTTCCGGATATCCACCGAGATGGTCATGGCCTTACCCCCTCCTCTTCATCGGACAGAACATCCTTCGCCGCCCTCAAGGGCTGCCTGTAGCGGTTCTCCAGCAAGTTCACCGCTATGAGCACCGCCGCCGAGATGATCAGGTTGACGGCCACCCACTTGTAGGCCAGGGCGTCGTTCCCCTCCCGCCAGAACTGGTAGACAGACGTGGAGATCGTGGCCGTTCGGCCCGGGATATAGCCCGTCACCATGGTGGTCGCGCCGTACTCGCCGAGAGCCCGGGCGAAGGCGAGGACCGTCCCGGCCAGGATCCCCTGCCTGCAGTTCGGCATCATGACCCGCCAGAAAAGGAAGGTGTTGGAGAGCCCCAGCGTCTGTCCCGAATACAGCAGCGTTTTGTCGAAGGCCTCGAAAGCCCCCCGGGCCGTTCGGTACATCAGCGGGAAGGTCACGATCGTCGTGGCGAAGATGGCGGAGTACCAGACCATCACCAGCTTGGCCCCGAAAAGGTCAAGCACCCGGGATCCCACCGGTCCCAGGGGACCGATCATCTTGAGCAGAAAGAAGCCTACCACCGTGGGAGGCAATACCATGGGCAGCGTCAGTACGCAGTCCAGAACGCCTTTCACGATCCTGGGAGTCCTGGCGATATAGTAGGCGGCGGCGATCCCGGTGAAGAAAGTGATGACCGTCGAGATCGCCGCCACACGCAGGGAGTTGTAGAGGGGGAAAAGATCCATGCCGTGATGCCGCCCCCGTCACGGGATGGCGGAAGTTCAGGCTATTTGCCGGGCTTCGAGAAACCGTAGCTCTCGAAGATGGCGGCGCACTCCGGACTCCGGAGGAACGACGCGAAAGCGGCGGCTGCCACGGGTTTCCGGGTGGCCCGCATCACGGCTGCCGGGTAAACGATAGGCCTGTGGGAACCTTCCGGAGCATGGGCCACGACCTCGACCCTGCCCTCCGCCGACGCGGCGTCAGTTCCGTAAACAACGCCGCAGTCCACCGCAGCCGCGGCCACCTGGGAGAGGACCTCCTTCACGTTGCTGCCGTAGGTGATGCGGTTCATCTCCTTCAGTTGGTCCCAGAGCCCGAGGTTTTTGTAGACCTCCTCGGAGTACTGTCCCACGGGGACGTCGGAGTTGCCCAGGGCCACGAGGGAAACCTTGTCCGTCGCAACGTCCTTGAAATCGGAGATGCCCTTCGTGTTCCGCCCCTTGGGGACGATGAGGACCACCTTGTTGGACACGATGTTGAACCGCGTCCCCTGCTTTACGAAGTCCAGCCCGGCCTTGTTCACCTTGGGGCCGGCCGAAATGTCCAGCTCGTTCATCTGCTTCTGGCCGGCGGAGATGAAGAGGTCGCATTCGGCCCCCTGCTCGATCTGCGTCTTCAGCGTTCCGCTGGAGTCGAAATTGCAGACGATGGTCACCTCGGGGACGAGTTTCCCATACTCTTCGGCGACCCTGGTCATGGATTCGGTCAGAGATGCCGCCGCAAAGACCGACAACTCCGTCGCCCCTTCCGAAACAGGGCAGAAAACGAGGGAACCGAGGATAAAAAAGAGCACAAGGGAACGAAGAACACCTGCAGAACGTTTCATGAACAATCCTCTCCTTCGGGAACAGAGTGCTGATGGCTGCATCCGGACAAGCACCTCCATGACTCAGCCTCATATACCGCCGATTATAGAGGGAGGGGATGTAATTTGCAACCGAGTTGCATTTTTCCTGACGGGAATTGAGCGGTGGAACCAGGTCCCCGGGCAGAAAAAAACGGGACGCTCCGGAGGAGCGCCCCGTTCGGCCGTTGACCTGCGGAAAGGCTAAAAACCGTATACGGCCGCCATCTTCGGCTCGGGATTTCCCGGCTCGGTGTTTGTTGCAAAATAGAAAGGGACAAAGTTGCAAAGTAAAATTCCCCACTATTGCATCGGGGAAATCCCCGGAATTGCAAAAGGGCCATTGAAAGCAGGAACCCATGCCCTGTACCCTTTGAGTGTTATCCAGACACTTCAGGGGGAGGGAACGGAGGATGCTCACAATGACCCGGATCAATGATATCAGAAAAGCCTATTTCGAGAATGGCTGCACCATCAGCGCCATCGCGGCAAGGTTCGGCATCGACCGCAAAACCGCGAGGAAGTACATCGAGAAAGAGGACTTCAACGAACCGCCTCCGGTCCAGCCGGCAGCAAGCCGGTGGCCCAAGCTCGAGCCCTGGCGGAAGCAGATCGACGAATGGCTCGAGGGCGACGTGAAGGCAAGGAGGAAACAGCGCCACACGGCCAAGCGCGTATACGACCGTCTGTGTGCGGAGGTGAAGGACTTCGGTTGTTCCTACCGCACGGTGGCCTCCTACGTGAAGGAGAAGAAGCACCAGATCTACTCGGGCGTCCGCGCCGCATTGCCTTTGGAGCACAAGGCGGGAGAAGCCCAGGTGGACTTCGGCAGCGCCGACTTTTACGAAAACGGAAGACTCTGTTCGGGGAAGTACCTCAACGTCTCCTTCCCCTACAGCAACGCCGGCTACCTCCAGCTCTTCAGGGGAGAGAACCGGGAATGCCTCTTCGAGGGGCTGAAGGCAGTCTTCGAACATATTGGAGGAGTTCCGTCGCGGTTGTGGTTCGACAACATGTCCACCGTCGTGGTCCAGGTACTCAAGGAAGGAAAGCGGGACCTGTGCGAGCCCTTCCTCCGTTTCAAGGAACACCACGGGTTCGAGGCGGCCTTCTGCAACGTGAACGCCGGGCACGAAAAGGGGAATGTGGAAAACAAGGTGGGCTACCACAGGCGCAACCTCCTGGTCCCCGTCCCCCGGTTCGAGGATCTCGAGCAGTACAACAGTGAACTCCTCCGCCTCTCGGAGGAGGACCATTGCCGGGAACACTACAGAAGAAACAGCACCATTGCGGCTTTGCACCGGCAGGACAAAGAAAACCTTCACCCCCTGCCGTCGGCGGAGTTCGACTGCGCAGGCTACGAAACGGTGAAGACGGACACCTGGGGCAAGTTCCGGCTCGGCGGAGTCCATACCTACTCCACCGCCCCCAAACACGCCGGAGGAAGGGTTCTCGTGAGGATAACCGCGGAGCACGTCGTCCCGCTGGACGAGAACCACCGCCCCGTAACGGTGCACCGAAGGCTCTACGGCCCCGGGAAGCAGGAGGCCATGGACTGGCTGCCCTACCTCACCCA
>JAPXRK010000025.1:0-11856 GCA_033813575.1 Synergistales bacterium | reverse complement strand
ATACGGTCCTCGGGCCCGTGGAAGCCGGTGCCGGATTCTACATTTTCGAGGTGCTGGAAAGGCGGGAGGGCCGGTCTCTTTCCTTCACTGAAGCGAAAAAGCTTATCACCGCTGACCTTGAGAAGGCCGTCCTCTCGGGAGAAGCCGCTTCTCTTAGGAAAAGGTTCCCAGTGGTCTCGAGGCCCGATGCGCTCGGGAGTTTCCCCTTGCGCTAATCCCAGGCTTTCCCCCGGGTGCGGCGTATGCTGCACCCTTTTTTCTTTCTCAATGAAGATTGTAATTTATGGACAGATGAATTTTCTCTCTTTATAATGGGAAAACGCTCTGAAACGGGGGCGGAAAAATCGCGGAAACAGAAAGGATGGATATGCATGGAGCTTGAGAAGGGAAGAAAACCCAGCTTCGGCGAAGCCCTACTAGTTCTTGTTATCGATGCTCTAATTATCAGCTACGGAGTCCTGGACATCCATTTCGAGTCAGGCGCAACCTTCGGACTTGCTCTATCGGCTCATGTACCCCTTTTCATTGCGGCTGTCTTCACCGCCGTTGTCGGAGTGTTTTCCATCGGCAAAAAGTGGCGCGACGTTGAAGAAGGCATGATCAACGGCATCACCGTAGCCCTCCAGGCCGTCCTGATCCTTTTGACCATTGGAGGCCTCATCGGAGCCTGGATCCAGAGCGGAGTCGTTCCCACCCTTATCTATTATGGCCTGAACCTCCTTTCTCCCCAATATTTCCTCCTGGCGTCGCTCCTTATCTGCTCGATCGTGTCCCTCTCGACGGGCAGCTCCTGGAGCACAAGCGGCACAGTGGGAATCGCCCTCATGGGGATAGGCGCCGGGCTTGGCGTACCTGCTCCCGTCACGGCAGGATTCGTCATCTCCGGGGCTTATTTCGGGGACAAGATGTCCCCGCTGTCTGACACTACCAACCTTGCCCCCGCAGTGGCGGGAAGCGATCTTTTCAGCCACATCAGGGCGATGGTGTGGACCACGGGGCCCAGCCTTCTGATCGTGGCCGGAATTGCAGTCTATATGGGAGGAAGCTACAGCGGAGCAGAACTCGACAGCTCGAGGATATCTGTTATCCAGCAGATGATGTCCGCAGAGTTTTCCATTTCCAAGATCGGATTTCTGCCGCCCCTCCTTGTGCTCCTTCTCGCGGCGCTGAAAGTTCCCGCCATTCCGGGCATAGTTGCCGGCATGCTCCTGGCGGTGGGTATGTCCCTTTTTCATGGAGTGGGACTGGCTGATGTGCTTGGAGCCCTTCACTCAGGGTATACACCGGGTCTTATAAACCAGGTGGCCGAGTCTGCCGACATCGGTGCCGTGAATGAACTCTTCAAAGGGGCGGTTGTTTTCCAACAGGGAAATTTTGAAACGGTCAAAGAAGTAGCCTCCATGCTGAACGACCTTCTTGCCCGGGGCGGCCTCACGGGAATGCTCGAGACTGTGGCGTTGATCCTGGTAGCCCTTGTTCTCGGAGGAATCATGGAGACCTGCGGTTTCCTCGAGGTGCTTCTGGAACGTCTCATGACAAAGGTGAAGTCCGTGTTCGGTCTCGTGGGTGCCGTTCTCTCCTCCTGCGTGTTCACCAACATGTTCCTCGGCGACCAGTATCTCGCCCTGGTCATGCCGGGAAGAATGTTCCGGCCCGCGTTTGAAGATTTTCGAAAGGACGGGAAAGGCCTCGACATGAAGCTGCTTTCCCGATCCCTTGAGGATTCTGGAACGCTCACTTCTGTGCTCGTTCCCTGGAATACCTGCGGAGCCTACAACAGCGGTGTTCTCGGCGTTCCGACCCTTTCGTACCTCCCGTATGCCTTCCTCAACTATTTAAACCCTCTCGTGGCTCTTCTCATGACCAGGCTGGGCATCGGAGTGCCCTGGGTTGATAAGGACAAGGCAGGGGAGGTTGCCGGAGATTGAGCGAACAGAAGGTCTTTTCCGGCAGTGGACTCCCTTTCCCGAGGTGGATGAGGGGGGCAGGTCTGCTGACCGGATTCTTCCTTCTTTCCGACGGGCTCCGCCGCCTTCTCTCAGGCGGCGGACTTTCGGCCTTTGTTCCTTACCTCCTGGTTGGATCTGCCTGCGTTTACGTGGCCGGATACGACAAGAAAATCACCCTTTCAGAGAAAGGATTTGTCCGGCAGACCCTCTTCTGGGGTAAGGGAAGGACTGAAGTTCTTCCCTGGAGCGAAATGGAAGAAATGATCCTCATGCCTGCGGTGAAAGGAACCGGGGTCCTGTTTCCCCTGAAAAACAGGGGATGGAGGGCCTTTTTCCCCGATGCCACGGAAGCGGCTCTTCGTGCCGCGGCCGCGGAATACAGGCCGGATCTTCCTGTTTCAACGGGCACCGGGACTCGTTGATTTTCCCTGTCCCGGGTGCTGCCATCTCCGTGATGGCACAGCCTCATATCTGAAGAGGAGAGGATTTTTCCAACATGACACGGGATAATTCGATTTTTGCAGCGCTGGCGGTCGGGCAGAGCATTTGGTGCGACTTTCTCAGCAGGGATCTTCTTCGGTCCGGCAAACTTGACGAAATGATCGAGGCAGGTGTGCGGGGAGTGACGACCAATCCCTCCATATTCGATAATGCCATTGGGAAGACCTCCGATTACGACGGGGACATTCTTTCCATGGTCCGTCAGGGAAAGAACAGGGAGGAAATATATACGTCCTTGACCGTGGCCGATGTCCGGGAAGCGGCCGACAGGTTCCTTCCGGTCTTTAACGGGAGCGGAGGCAAGGATGGTTTCGTGAGCCTTGAAGTCAGTCCTCTCCTCGCCCACGATTCCGAGGGAACGGTATCGGAGGCGGAAACCCTTGCCCGGCTCACGGGGAAGAAAAACGTAATGATCAAGATACCGGCAACTCCGGAGGGCATGACGGCGATTCGCCGCTGCATCGCCCTGGGCATCAACGTGAACGCCACGCTCATCTTTTCGAGAGAGCAGTACGGCCAAGTGGCGGAGGCATTCATAGCCGGCCTTGAAGACCGGGCGGCAGAGGGAAAAACTGTTTCCGGAATTGCCTCGGTGGCATCCCTTTTCGTAAGCCGTGTGGATACGGCCGTCGACAAGCTCCTCGCTTCAGGAAAAACGGGCGGAGCCCTTGCCGGCAAAATCGCCGTGGACAATGCACGGGCAGCCTACATGGACTTCGAGACCCTCTTTTCCGGCCCACGGTGGCGCTCTCTTCAAGAAAAAGGAGCCCAGCTTCAGCGGCCTCTCTGGGCAAGCACGGGAACAAAAAATCCGGACTATTCGCCGACCCTGTACGTGGATTCCCTCATAGGTCCCCATACGGTCAACACGATCCCTCCGGCGACACTCGAGGCTTTTCTTGCCGCTGGTACAGTCGGAATGACTGTCGCCTCGGACAGGGAAGGAATGAAGCGCAGGCTCGGAGAGCTTGCAGCCCTCGGCATCTCCCTCGATGAAGTGACCGCCAGGCTTCTCGAAGAGGGGCTCGATGCTTTTGAAAAAGCTTATATCCACCTGCTGGAAGGAATAGAGAAAAAAGGACAATCATTGGTGGGCTGATTTTCTCCTTTTTTTTCTTCGGATCGGGTTGACAGAATCGGCGGGGCTCCTTATAATACTCCCGTTGTGCGTAAGGGGCTATAGCTCAGCTGGGAGAGCGCTTGAATGGCATTCAAGAGGTCAGGGGTTCGAATCCCCTTAGCTCCACCAAGGATAAAGGAACAGATAAAATATAAAGGTTTTCACTGAAAAAGCCCGGCATTGTGCCGGGCTTTTTCAGTGAAAAGCAGAATTGGGGGCAATACCCGCACAGTCAGGCACACTGCCGTTTTTTCGTAGGGGGCGGTATTTGAATGATGCCGGAACCTTTCCTCCCGGTCCATTTATGATATAATTCCTCCGGAATTTGAAGTGGACTGCCCTGGAGAGTCAAGCTCCGTTTTTCTCTCCGCAGCTATTTGAAAAAACGGGCGATAGCGGAAGAATAACGAATGGTGGCAATGCCGCTGCCATTGTTATGATGATCAGGCCGGCCGGTGAGATTATCGGGCGGCCTTTTTTCTTCCCTGGGGAAACTATCTGCCTGGAAGAGGAGGAAAAAATGTCACCAAAAGGGTTTCATTTCATTGTGGAAGCTTCAGGGTGCGGACCTGTCATTTCTCAGGTCGACAGGCTGCAGGAGATTCTCGTGGAAGCGGCAAAAAGGGCCAACACACAGGTCTGGTCGGTTTCCTTTCACCGTTTCCCTCCCGATGGCGTGAGCGGTGTTGTGGTGATCAGCGAATCTCATCTCTCCATCCACACCTGGCCCGAAGTGGGGTACATGGCCCTGGATATTTACACGTGCGGCGAAGAGAGCAAACCCCAGGTGGCAGTTGATTACGTTCTGGAACAGATAGGCGCGAAGCAGACCCACATAACTGAAATTACGAGAGGCCTTGATGACGGGGATATGGAATATTACCACTCCTTTGTCACATGGCAGGAAGTGCTCAGTCGCAACGGAAACTGACTGTGAAACCCGGAAGAGAAAATTTTCTCTTCCGGGTTTTTTTCTGGGAGCGCGGGAAACGTTCCTTCCCGAAAGAGGCGTCGTGCGCGGCAAAAAATTTAGGGCGGCAATCTTTTTTCCGGGACAGCCGCAACAATCCTTCCGGTGTTGAAAATGCACTGTGCTTATGCTACTTTATCATGTATCATCGCGACCGACCGGCAACACCCAACGCCATCTCCTGCAGCCACCGCGGAACAGCGGATCAGGAGGCGGTCTTTCATTTTTCTCTTGTCCGCATCCCATTTCTTTCTCCCGAATTTCTTAAGGGTGAGGTTGATGCGGAAAATCATTCTTCCGGAGGAATCGTCATGGATCAAAAGCTAAAACCTGTGGTGGATCGCTATTTGAAAAGAATTATGGACCTGCGCTGCAGGATACACCGGGAACCTGAGCTCAGCAACCAGGAGACCGGAACCGCCGCTCTTGTTGCCGGGGTTCTCCGGGAAACGGGCATGGAGGTCATCGAGAGTATCGGCGGAAACGGGGTGGCCGGCATCCTCAGGGGAACAGGAGATGGGCCCTGCGTAGCGCTCCGGGCTGATATGGACGCCCTTCCCATGGAAGAAAAAACCGGTCACTCCTGTGCTTCCTCCAGAAAAGGCATAATGCACGCCTGCGGCCATGATGTTCACACAGCAGCGCTACTCGGCGCCGCCCTCGTCCTCTCGGAGCTGAAAGACAGCTTCAGCGGGACCGTCAAATTCATCTTTCAGCCTGCCGAGGAGGCAAATCCCACGGGAGGCGCTCCCGGAATGATTTCCGATGGAGTTTTGGAAAACCCGGCGGTGGATGCGATCTTCGGCATGCATGTCTGGCCCTCCCTGGAAACGGGAACTGTGGGAACGAAAGAAGGAGCCCTTATGGGGGCTTCCGACAGGCTTTTTCTGACGGTGAAGGGGAAGGGCGCCCACGGCTCCGAACCGGAAAACGGCGTGGACGCCATCGCCATCTCCGCCCAGGTGATCAGCGCCCTCCAGACTGTTGTGTCGAGAAACGTCAGTCCCCTGGATGCCGCCGTGGTGTCCATCGGGACCATCAGGGGAGGCAACAGGTACAACGTTATCGCCGATGAAGTTGTCCTCGAGGGGACGGTCAGGACAGTCAACCCGGAAACCCAGGCAAAAATGCCCTCCCGCATAGAATCCATCGCGGCAGGTGTGGCCAGGGGAATGGGAGGAGACTGCGAAATGGAATACGTGAAGGGATATCCTCCTCTCATGAACGATCCGGCACTGACCAGGCTCGTTTTTTCCACGCTCTCTGGGATAATCGGGGAGGAGAAGATCGTTCGGGTAGAGAAACCGGCCCTGGGGGGGGAGGATTTCGCCTTTTTCAGCCGGAAAATCCCGGCCCAGTTCATGTGGCTGGGATGCAGGCCCGAGGGAGTCACGAAGGAAGAAATGGCTCCCCTGCACAACAACCGGTTCCTCCCTGACGAGAAGGCCATTCCTCTCGGTGTGGAAATCCTTGCTGCCTGCGCTCTTGATTTCCTGGCCGCGAACTGAGAAGAAAAGGAGACCCTCATGGTGGCACTCGGTGAAGAAAAACTGCGGAAATACATTGAGCTCAGAAGGGAATTCCATGCCCACGCTGAAACGGGCTGGACTGAGTTTTGGACCACGGCACGAATAGCTGGTATCTTGGACTCTCTCGGGTATGACGTTCTTGTCGGCAGGGATGTGCTTGACCTGGACTCCGTCATGGGACGCCCCTCCGACCAGCAGATCGCAGGTTTCATTGAGCGGGCCCTTGGCCAGGGAGCCGACCCGGGATGGATCACAAAAATGGACGGCTACACGGGAGCGGTGGCTCTGCTCGACACCGGGAAACCGGGACCTGTTCTCGCGTTCCGTTTTGATATTGATGCCGTGGATGTGTCAGAGGCGCAGGACGAAAAGCACCGGCCGTTCCGGGAGGGCTTTTCCTCCATGAACGATAATGCCATGCATTCCTGCGGCCATGACGCCCATGCCGTAATCGGTCTTGCCCTTGCGGAACTGCTCATGGAAAGAAAGGATTCCCTCAGAGGAGTGGTCAAGCTCATCTTCCAGCCGGCGGAGGAGGGAGTCCGGGGTGGAAAGGCAATCGCGGCAAAGGGGTTCCTCGACGACGTGGACTTTTTTCTCGGCGCCCACGTAGGTATGGGAATTCCCACTGGGAGCGTCTCTCCCGCCTGCGGAGATTTTCTCTGCACCACCAAGTTCGACCTGACCTACAAGGGAAAGTCAGCCCATGCAGGAGGGGCGCCGAATGAAGGAAGGAACGCCCTGCTCGCCGCCGCCTCCGCCACACTGGCCCTGGCGGGCATTCCTCCCCACAAGGACGGGGCGACCAGGATCAATGTGGGAGTTCTCCAAGCAGGGAGCGGCCGGAACGTCATCCCTTCCCGGGCGGTGATGAAGGTGGAGACCCGCGGGCTGACCATGGAACTGAATTCCTATGTGTACAACAGGGCGATGGAAATAGTATCCGGAGCCGCCTCCATGTATGGTGTGGAGATGGCCATGGCGAAGATGGGAGAGGCTGTGGATGCCCTGAGCGATGATGATCTTGCCGGAATTGTCAGGGACAAGGCTGCAGCCGTCCCCGGCATCGACAGGATTGCCCCCCCCGTGAGCCTCGGCGGCAGCGAGGATATTTCCTGGATGATGAGGGCTGTCCAGAAAAGGGGCGGCAAAGCGGTCTATTTCGTCCTTGGCACCGATATCGCCGCCGGACACCACAACGAGTATTTCGATATCGATGAAAAAGTGCTGGACTACGGTCCCGCACTTTTCGCCGAACTGGCCCTTGCACTGGCGGCCGGAAAATGACAGCCGGAAGGAGGTAGGAAGAGAAGAGGAAAGGATTCAAAGGGTCTTTTTGTCGGAAAGACAGTTCCATATTCTGCAAAGGAGGTATTTTCATGTCGGAAACAGCTGCACCAAAGAAACGAGGTTTGCTCCTGCGCTTCATCAAGGGAGTGGAGATCGTCGGAAATAAACTCCCCCATCCTTTCTGGCTTTTCGTCATTCTTTCTGGCATCATACTGGCCTTGTCCTGGTGGCTCGGCAACGCCGGCATGTCGGTCAAGTACATGGCTGCCGGAAGGGGAGGAGCCGAGGCGAAAGAGACGGTCGTTTCGGTAGTGAACCTCCTCACCTTCAAGAGCATGCGTGTAGTGTTCACTGACCTTCTGAAGATTTATTCCAGCTTCCCCCCTCTCGGCCTGATCATCGTCATGACGCTGGGCATCGGGCTCCTGGAACAATCCGGAATGATCTCCGCCCTCATGCGGAAGACCATCCTCGGGGCGCCTTCCTATCTTGTGACCTTTGCCCTTGCCATCGTCGGCATTAACGCGAACCTTGCGTCCGACGCGGGCATCATCTTCACACCCATGATCGGTGCGGCCATATTCAAGGCATTGGGGCGCAACCCGTGGATAGGGATCACGGCAGGGTACGCGGCTTCACAGGGTGGCTTCACTGCAAACTTCTTCATTGCCGGAACGGACGCGCTCCTTGCAGGCATCACGGAGTCAGCCGCAAAGGGAATGAACATCCCCGGCCCCGTCCACCCGCTGATGAACTGGTACCTGATGGTTGCGGCCACTGTGGTCGTCGCCTTTGTTACAACGTTCGTGACGGAGAAGATCACGTGCAAGTACCTCGGGGACGAAGGCGGCACGATGGATGCCACCGAGCTTGAAAAGCACCGCGTAACAGATGACGAGAACCGGGGCCTGAAATGGTCTCTGTACGCAGGACTTGGCTACATTCTTCTCATTGTGGCCCTCACCTTCCCCCAGGGGTCGTTCTTCAGGGCGGATAACGGGAACATCCTTCCCAGTTCTCCTTTCCTTTCCAGCATTGCCGGTATCCTGTTCTTCCTGTTCTTCTTTATGGGCGTAGCCTACGGCTACGGTGCCAAGATCATCAAGGAAGGATCGGATATTCCCAAGATGATGGAGAGAGGACTCAAGGGCGGCATCAGCTTCCTCGTGGTCGTTCTTCCTGCCGCTATTTTCATTCACCTCTTCAACGCGAGCAATCTGGCGACCATACTCGCCGTCAATGGAGCGGACTGGCTGAAATCCATGGATTTGACGGGAAGCAAGCTCATAATAGCCTTCGTCCTTCTGACGACGACCATCAACCTCTTCATTTCCAGCGGATCGGCGAAGTGGCTCATCCTTGCGCCCATCTTCGTACCCATGCTGGGCATGATGGGATTCTCTCCCGCACTGACCCAGGCGGCATACAGGGTCGGAGACTCCTGCACGAACAATATCGCCCCCCTTTCGTACTACGTTCCTGTGATGCTCGGTTTCTACGAGCAGTACAAGCAGGATGCAGAGCAGGAAGTCGGGATCGGGACACTCATTTCCCTTCAGCTCCCCTTCAGCGTCATGTATCTCATCCTCTTCACGGCCCTTCTTGTTTTCTGGTTTACCATGGGATGGCCCCTCGGCCCCGGGGCGGATCTTCATATCCCCATGCCGTAAAAGCTCAGTCGTCCAAAAGCAGAGGGAAGGAGTGCCTTCCCTCTGCTTTTTTTTTGTCTCCTCCCTGGCCTTTATCTGCCAGGTGCATGCCCTGAGTGGTGAAGCAAAGGTGCAAAAACAAGACTCGACGCCCCGAGTTTTCTCTTCCCTCCTTGAAGAGCTCTGGACCGGAGAAAAAAGTTGGAGTACACTTTTTCCCGTGTTTCTCCCGCTGTTTCTTTTCCCTTCCAATCCTGGAAGGTTTGGGGAAGGAAAGGGCAGCGGAGTTGGGAAGCAATTTTTTCGAGGTCTGGGGTGAAGCAGAAATGAAAAACGTACCTGCGGACATGGAAGGTTTCCTTTCCCATCAGCCCTGGTGGCGCACCGGGGTTCCGACAGAAATAATCCGCTCCCGTGAAGGAGTCGGGGAGCTTCTTCACAGGCTGGAAAGGGAGAAAAAGAATCCCTTCTTCGTGGTGGACTCCGTTCTGCGGGACCAGTCTGTCTTCTCGCCCCTTTTAGGACAGAAAGCCCTGTATCTTTTCGATGCTTCAGCTTCGGAACCCAAAACGGGAGATGTGGATACCGTCGTCTCAATCCTGAAAAGCGGATCCAAGGCCTATGATGTTGTGGTCGGCATCGGCGGGGGAGGGACCATGGATCTTGCGAAGGCCGTCGGCATATGCCTGGCGAATCCGGGTCCCGCCCATGCATACCAGGGATACGGCCTGGATATGAACAAAGGGGCGGATATTTGGGTCCTTCCGACGCTCAGCGGAACAGGGGCGGAAATTACGCCCATCGCGGTCCTCCGCGGCCCCGAGAAGAAGCTGGGCATCAACAATCCCTATACAGCCCCCTCTGTGGCGGTCATTGACCCCGGACTCACTTCGGGGGTCCGGAAATACAACCGGTTTTACACCTTGATGGACTGCTATTTTCATCATTACGAAATCATGAAAAGCGTGACCAGCTCCGGAGATGCGGTTTCCGACGCCCTTGACGGCCTCGGCCTCTCACGGGACGTCCTGAATTCGGGAGTTGGGGAGTTCCGCCTGGACAATGCCGTACGCTCTGCCATGGCCTCCGTTCTCGGAGGAAGCAGCACCATCGGCGGAAGGGTCGGAGCCGCCCATGCCGTTTCCTATGGACTGAGCAACTCCGCACCGAATCTTCCTCACAGCGTGGCCGTAACCCTCGCCATGCTTTCTCTCGGCGATCTCTATCCCGATGGTTGCGAGGACACGGTCTCCTTTCTGCGGATCAACGGCATGGAAACTCCGAAAGCGCGGGATTTCGGAATAGGAGCTGAGGAAGTGGAAAAAATGACGAAAACGGCCCTCGGGATGCAGAAACTCTGGCAGAGCTGTTTCGGCGAGAGCTGGAAAGATCGGGCCACGGAGGAGTATATCCGGGGGATCTATGAAAGAATCGTTTCCCGGTAGGGCATGGTGTTTCTGAAGAAAACGACAGGGGGGAAGACTGATGGCAGGAACGGAAATTTTCGGAAAAGAAGAACTGGCGGCAGTTCAGGATGTCATTGAAAGAAAGATGATCCACCGTTACGGATCCCATGGAGCCAGAAAGGGAATTTACAGAGTGGAGGAGTTTGAGAACAGGGCCAGGGAAATCACCGGGTCCCGCCATGCCCTGGCGGTAGCCAACGGAACGGCCGCCCTCATCGTCGCCCTGAAGGGAATCGGCATCCGGCCGGGGGATGAAGTCATCACGTCGCCCTTTACCTTCATTGCCACGGTCGAGGCGATCGTGGCCTGCAACGCCGTTCCGATACTCGGCGACATCGATGAAACCCTGAGCCTCGACCCGTCTTCGGCGGAGCGGCTTATCACTGAAAGAACCCGGGCGATCATGCCGGTCCACATGTTCGGAGCGGCAGCGGACATGGACAGGTTTGCGGAACTGGGGAAAAAATACGGCATCCCGATCATCGAGGATGCCTGTGAAGTCGTCGGCGGCACCTACAAGGGAAGAATGCTCGGAAGTCTTGGAACATGCGGCACCTGGAGCTTCGACCCCAACAAGACCCTTACTGTGGGCGAAGGCGGGATCGTGTTCACCGACAGCGATGACATCCATTTCGAAATGGACTGCTACCATGACCACGGGCATATCCACAGCAAGGAGCATGACCGGGGAGCCGAAGGCAAGTCGGGCCTGGGGGTGAACTTCAGGCTCAGCGAACTGCAGGGAGCCCTCGGACTCGTGGCGCTGCAGAAGATGGACTACGCGCTCGGGCTTCTCCGCTCGACGAAGAAAAGGATCATTGACGCTGTTTCCGACACGGGAATTCTCCCGCGTCCCACACACAACGATGAGGGTGACACCGCGTCCCATGTGATTTTCATGCTGCCGTCCGCGGAATCGGCCGTGAAGTTCAGGAATGCCGCCGTTTCAACCGGGGGCGGTTGTTCCATCATCGCTGACAACACGTGGCATTTCGCCAAACACTGGAAGGCCCTCGAAGCGATGGGAGAAACGGACTGGTTCGGGACAAGGACTCCATCCTATGCCCCTGCGTCCCTGGCCCAAAGTGACGGGCTGCTGGCCAGGACCGTCATGTTCGGCCTCAATATCATGATGGACGACTCAGCGGTGGAAGCCATTATCCATGCGATCAGGGCGGGGGCGAAGGCCGCCCTCTGAGACATCCTCTTCCGGAAAGGAACAGCGGGCTCCGGAGAAGTTTCCGGGCCCGCTGTATTCAGGAACTAGAAGCAGGATTCAGGATGAAGTCCCAGGTACCGCTCCAGGGCTTCCGCGTCCTCCGGGGTGTCAATCTCGATGGTGTCCCTCTCCACAGGAACACAGGCTATGGAATGTCCTCTTT
>JAPXRK010000024.1:8510-12094 GCA_033813575.1 Synergistales bacterium | reverse complement strand
CCTGGACGCCTATGTGGGCGGTCTCGTAGTCCCGCATTTCGCCTATCATGATGATGTCCGGGTCCTGCCTGAGGATGGACCGGAGGGCGGAGGGGAAGGTGACCCCCGCCTTTTCGTTCACCTGGATCTGCCCGACCCCTTCCAGGTCATACTCGATGGGGTCTTCCACGGTGATGATGTTCACCTCCGGCTTCGCCAGGGCCTGGAGGATGGCGTAGAGGGTGGTGGTCTTGCCGGAGCCGGTGGGTCCCGTGAAGAGGATAAGCCCGTGGGGGTTCCCGATGAGGGCGCTCATGGTCTCCCTGGATGAGGCGTCCATGCCGAGATCCTCCAGGCTGAGAAGCCCCGAGCCCTTGTCCAGCAGGCGGAGGGCGAGGCGCTCTCCGTGCTGCACAGGGATGGAGCTGACCCGGATGTCCACCGCCCGGTTCCCAACGGTGATGCCGATCCGGCCGTCCTGGGGGGCGAGGCGCTCGGCGATGTCCATCCGCGCCATGACCTTCATCCTGCTCGTCAGGGGAGCCTGGAGGTTCCGGGGAAGGCGGAGCCGGTCGTGGAGAACCCCGTCCACCCGGAATCTCACGAGGACCTCGTTCTCGAAGGGTTCCACGTGGATGTCCGTCGCCCGGATCTTCAGGGCTTCCCTCAGAAGGCCGTTCACCAGCTTGATGACCGGGACGTCCACCGAGTCGCTCTGCACGTCCTCCCTGAGGAGCCCGTCGCCGTCGTCGATGCCCGCCACGGCCGAGAGGGTGTCGTCGCCGATGCCTCCCCTCAGGTCGTACAGGCGGCCCCAAAGGTGCTCAAGGTCCTCCCGCCGATGGAGCTCCCACGCCGCCTCCCGCCCGAAGGACGCCGCGAGGACCTGGGCGGCGGGAAAGCACTCCGGCGAGGCCAGGGCAACGACCAGCCGCTCACCGTCGTCCCGGAGGGGCAGGATGCCAGCGTTCTTCAGGGCGTCAAGGCTGACCCTTCCCCTGATGAGGGGGGCGATTTCTTCAACGTCGGGAAGCCGTGGGGCCATTCTTCCGTTTCCTCCCGTCATTTCGACTGCTGTTTCACCGACTCCCGGTACTCCTTCTCGAGGCGCTTCCAGAGCTTCTCCTCCGGGGGGCTCATGCCGTGGTCCCCGGAGACGATCTCCCTGGTGATCTGCTCCGCCTCGCCCGGGGTCTCCAGGATGTAGGGGGTCAGGAAGATCATGAGTTCGATCTTCTCCCGCTGCTTCACCGACCGGGTGAACAGCCCGCCGATGAGGGGGATGTAGGAGAGCCCGGGAACCCTGCTCCGGAGGCTCTTCTCCACTTCCTTGATGAGCCCCCCCAGGATCACCGTGTTGCCCGAGCTCACCAGGACGCTGGTCTTGATCTTCCGTTTGCCCGTCACCGGCGTCTCGGCGGTCATGGCAGTGAGCACGTCCTCGATGACCTGCTCCACGTCGAGGGCGACGAGGTTCCCGCTGCGGATGGAGGGGGTGACGTTGAGGATGAGTCCCGTGTCCTTGTACTCGTAGCTGCTCTGCACGGCGTTGGGGTTGGACATGTCCGAGAGCTTGCCCTTGAGCTGGGGGATGACCTGCCCCACCTGGAGCTCGCTCGGGAGGTTGTCGGTGCACATGATCCTGGGCATGGAGAGCACGTTCACCGCGTCGAACTTCTTGAGCAGGTCGAGGTAGGCGTAGACGAGGCCCATGCCCTTGTAAGTGGTCCGTGTTCGTGTAGACGTTTCCTCGTCACCCACCACCTCTTCAGTCCTGGAGAGGTTCTGGAACCAGTCGATGATCGTCCCGGGCACTCCGGCTCCCCCCATGTTGAGCTGCCCGGCGAGGACCATGTCCCCCGTCACGGAGCCGCCCCAGGTGGCCCAGTCGATGCCGGCGTTGTTCAGCTTCGTCAGGTTCACCTCGGCGATGAGGCCCCGGAGGAGCACCTGGCGGGGCAGGGTGTCGATCTTCTGGATGATCTCCACCAGGGACTGGAAATGGTGGGGCGGCGCGGCGAAGATGAGGCTGTTGGAGGGGATGTCGGGCACCACGGTAGTGGGGATCCTCCCTTCGGCATTGACGGCCTGGGACGCCTGGGCGGAGAGGATCTTGGAGAGCTGTTCGGCCACCACCTTGGCGTCGGCGTTCTCCAGCCTGTAGACGTGGAATTCCCCCGACTTGGGTGTGACGTCCAGGTCGGCGATGAGTTTCAGCGCCCGGTTGATGTGCCGCTCCTCACCGGCGAGGACGATCTGGCTGCCCGGGGCGTCGGGGAGGACGGTGAGCCCGAAGACCGGGCTGCCCGGAACCTTCGCCAGGTTGGCCAGGTGGGCGGCGATGATCTCGGGGGATGCCTTCTTGATTTTCACCGTCCGGGACTTGAAGATCTTGTCGGCCCTGTCCAGGGTCTGGATGAGATCGATAGCCCGGTTCACGTCGGTGGCCCTGCCGGTGAGGAGGATGTCGTTCCCCCGGCCCACGGGCAGCACCGTGACCAGGCGTCCAGAGGCCTGGCTCACGGCGGCGGCGATGAAGTCAGCGGTGACATAGTCCAGGGGGACCACCTGGGAGACCGTCTGTTCCCCCTCCCCCGGCCCCATCCTCCCGGTGCGTACGTCGGACTCCGCCGAGCTTCCCGCCTGGAGGGGGACAATCTTGCCGAATCCCGCGCCCTGCTGCAGGGTGTAGCCGTTCATCTCCAGCACCGAGATGAATACCTGGCGGGCTTCCTTCAGGGGAAAGGGCTTCGGGGAGATGACCGAAATGGATCCCTTCACTCCGGGAGCGAGGACGAGGTTCTCGTTCAGCAGTTCGGCCATGAACCGGATGAACTTCACCATGTCCACGTCCTGGAAGTTGAACTGGGCGTTACCCGAGGCCCTCATTCTCCGGGCCGACTCCACGAGGGCGAATTCGTCGTCCTGGGGCGGAGGCGGGGTCTGTGCCGGGGCCCCGGGCACGACGCAGAACAGGATGAATGCCAGAATCAGTAGTTTCCGGATCATTGTTTTCTCCCCCTCGAAATCATGCGGTCAGGAACATAGAGGATCATTTTTTCCCGTCCCGGAGCGGCGCCTGTGATGACGACCGTCCCGCAGGAATAGCCGGGAGGCAGGCCGTCCTGCCCCGGGAAACCGAACCTGCCGGTCTCCCAGGAGATCCCGTTCTCCCGGCCCCGGCTCTCAAGCTTTCCGCTGACCGCCCGAAGCCACAGGTTCCTGGAGAGGGCGAGCCGCTCCCGCCCCTCCCGGACCTCCCCGAGGGCCCGTACAGAGAGGACGGACAGTCTCATGCCGCCGGCGGCCACAAGCCCCAGGACCGCCACGGCCACAAGAGTCTCCGCAAGGGTGAAGGCCCTCCTCCGTCCCGGGGTCATGGCTCTTGTCACCGTATATTGTACTTCAGGGATACGGGCGTGCCGCCCCTGAGAACCTGCACATCGAAGGCGCTCCCCCCCATGAGGGAGTTGATCACGTTCACCACGTCCCCCATGTTCCGGATCTCCAGCCCGTTCACCGACTGGATCACGTCGCCCTTCTCCACCCCCACGGATTCCAGGAAGCTGTTCCTGTCCATCCACTGCACTTCCACGCCCAACGCC
>JAPXRK010000024.1:5062-8500 GCA_033813575.1 Synergistales bacterium | reverse complement strand
ACGCCCTGTCGCCGTCGAACTTGGGCCTGAGGCGGAATTTCTTCATCTCGTCCAGGGGATTCATGAGCAGGTTGTCCACGGTCTCCCTGGGAATGGAGCCCTGCTGCCCGGGCCGGGCTGCCGTAACCTCCCGGCCGGACAGGGCCGGGACCGGCGGAGGTAACTGCGGAGCGGACGCCCTGGAGGGTGCATGGCCGCTGTACCGGAGGAGGACGTTCACCACCGTCCCGCCCTTTCTGAGCACCACCCTGTCCTCGCCGACCTCCGTCAGCTCGTAGCCCTTCACCTGCTGTCCCTGGAGATGGACGGTCTGCTTTCCGCCGTCGTCGATCCAGACCGAGATCCCCGGCAACGTGCCCGCGAGGCGGATCCCCTCAAGTTCGTAGAGTTCGCTCACGGAAACTTCCATTTCCGCCGGCTTCGACGAAGTTGCCGCAGAAGACCGGGGCGCCGCGCCGAAGGGGTCCCCGGCGGCAAAATCCTTCAGGGTAGGGCCCTGCTCTTTTTGCGCAGGAAGGGGGGGAGGGGCGCCCCTGCCCGCCATTTTCCCGGTCTCCTCCACGGACAGGAGAAACAGCCGCTCCTCCACCAGTCCCGCCGCAAAGTACCCTGCCATTCCCGCGAAAAGGGCCGCACCGAGAAGGGGAAGGGCCAGCCGGGCTCCTGCCCGAAGAAGGCCGTCAATTCCCGCCATGGACGTTCCTCCCTCCCCTCTTCAGGGTCCAGGCCCCGGGTTTTTCCTGCCTCAGCGGAAGGACGGACCGGAAGAGTTCCATCAGGGACGCCCGCTCCCCTCCGATGGAGAGATCGGCCTCTTCCAGGCCGCCGCCCCGGGATGAAAGGACCGCCGTCCCGGAAACGTCAAGCTCTCCCGAAGTCCGAAGCTCCAGCACCTCGACCCTGTCGCCGGGGAAAACAAGCCTGGCCTCGACAGCGGCGAGAAAGAGGGGGCGCTCTCCCGGAACGGGAAGGTTCACCGAGACCCTTTCGAGCCGGAGACGGGCCGCCGGGGCCAGGCTGATGATCGCATCCCGGGGGGAGAAGGCCGTCGTCACCCGGCCCGCCTCGCCCGAAAGGATCGGAGAGCGGAGCCGGACATTGAGGAGGACGGCTTCCGGCAAAAAGCGTCCGTCCGCGGAGACGTCGGAAGCGTCCAGGAAGAAGCCCTTCTCCGACGCCGCCCGTACGGCTCTGCTCCAGGCCACTTCCGCCCCGGGCCCGAAGGGAAAGAAGGCCAGGAAGGACAGGCTGAAAACGAGAAGGAAGAACAGGAGATACAACCCCCACCTGCCGGCCTTCATGATCCCTGCCTCCCGAGAAGGAGCACCGCCGTGAGGGTCCGGCCGGGGCCCCCTTCGGACGAAGTGCTCCGGACCGCCCGGATATCGGCGGAGAAGGAGTAGATGCCCCTCCGCTCCGTCTCCTGGAGGAAGCGGGCCAGGCTGTCGGAGGACAGTCCTTCCAGCGTCACGGAGACGGCGCCGGCGCCCCCCCGTCCCGATGTGCTGCTCAGGCTGAGCATGTTCGACCGGAGACCGAGGGAGGCCACGGCGTTGGAAACGGCCGTGAGGAGGTCTTCCTCCCCGTCGGGGGTAACAGGAACCCGTTCCGCCCCCGCTGTCTGACGGAGCGCCCGGTATTCGCCCACCACCGCGGCGAGGTCGTCGAACCGTTTTTTCTGGAGCTCCCTCCTGGCCCGAAGTTCCCTGCCGTCGCTCCACAGGGAGAAGGCGCCGCCCCAGGCGAGAAGGCCCAGGAGCAGCAGGAAAAGCGCCCGGCGTTCAGCGCCTGGTCCGCTGTCATCCTTTCCGAAGAGGGAAGGAAGAAATCGGGCGAGAAAGCTCTTCACGAGTCATCCCTCCTCAGGGAGAGGGAAAACCGGAGCCCTCCTCCGGGAATCTGCTGGATGTCCCCGAGGGAAGCCCTGAATCCCCCGGAATCGGCTGCCGAACGGAGGACCTGGATGGCCTCCATGGTCTGCGCCGTTCCCGTCAGCTCGGCGCTCTCGCCGGTGTAGCGCATCTGGTCGAGGACGGGGAAGCCGGGCTTTCTTCCCGCCTCTCCCCCGGTCCACGCCCTTCCGAGATGGGCGAGGAAGAGGCTGAAGGACCTGTCGTCCCCTCCGTTCCCCTTCAGCTCGGCCAGTTTTCCCCTGGCCTGGGAGAGGGGGTCCACGATCCGTTCCGCTCCTCCCGCGATCTCTCTGTAGAGGGACGCCGCCTCCGCGGAGAGCCTGTCCAGGGAGGAGCGGACCTGCAGGGAGAGGGTGAGCTGCACGGCGCAGAAGACCGCCCCGAGAAAGGCCGCGGCGGCGGAAAAGTTCCTGAGGACCCGGGCCGTCCTCTCCCTGGCGAGAGACGCCTCGAGGGCGGGCCGGGAAATGTTCACGGACAGAAAGGCCGGGAAACGTTCAACGGTCTGGCGGGCCGCGTCCAGGAGTTCGCCGGGGGACGTCCCCGTCCAGACCGACGAGACAAGGCCCTCTTTCCCCGAAGCCGAGGCGAATTCCCTGCAGAGACGGACCTCCCTGTCCATGCTGTCGTCCTCTGTCGGAGCCGGGGCTCCGTCTTCCCCGCTTCCGCACCTGCAAAAGAGGGGAATTCCTCCGGAGAAAACAGCCGAGGCTGTAATCCCCGTCCCGCGGAACACGGCGATCCCCTCGCCATCCACCGTGGAGGCCAGGGCGAGGGGAAGGGGCCAGCAGACAATCCCCGAAAGGGAAGCGTTCTCCTCACCGGGGACCTCCGGGGCCGCCACGCACCACGCAGTTCCTTCGGAAGCTCCCCCCCGGACGGCGGAGACCCAGGGAATGATCTCCACGGGCTCCTCCCCGGAAAGCAGGGGGAGAAACCTGAGGGAGAGGGCGCTGCGAACATCCTTCAGCGAACGGAAGGGAAAGGAAAAGGGATGGGCCGAGAGGGTCCGGAGGGGGTACAGAACAAGGTCGCCCCGGGAAGGGATCCTGTTCCCGTCGGTCCTTTCTCCGGAAAGACCGCCGCCGCTTTCGAGGAGGCGGAATCCGTCCCTGGTCTTGAGGAAAAACGAGGAAATCTGCCGTCTGTGTATTTACGGTTCCTCCCATCGGACCGTGTCGGCCGCTGAAGCTTTCCGTTCCAGTATAACCTCCAGGGGGGTCTTTTGGCCATCGGCAAACTCAACGAGAAAGGAGACCCTGAAGTGGCTGCTCGTGAAGGACAGCACGTTCATGAGCTGCGCCCGGGCCGACGCCGGGAAGGACGGCACGGCGGACAGGTCCTCCATGGAAGTGAATATCCTGGTCTCCCTCGCCCGGACAATGTCGGCGGCTATGTTCCCGTCCAGGCCGTCCAGGAGGGCCAGCACCTCCGGCAGGGCCGTGTTGGCGTTGATCTTTCCGTCGGACCGGAGAGAGACCAGGGGCCCGATCCCTGGGCGGGTTTCCGTTCCGTAGAGGATGTC
>JAPXRK010000024.1:0-5052 GCA_033813575.1 Synergistales bacterium | reverse complement strand
GTTCAGGTACCCGTCCCGCTCGCCTCCCCCGAGGCGGGGTTCCCCGTCACCGTCGAGAAAGTCCAGCACCACCGCCTCGAGGTTCTCCGCCCCGGCCCTCCGCCACAGCCGTCTCCACGGACCGGCGAGTTCGGACCGCACCGTCCGGCCGTCGGGGAGGAAGAGCCCGTTCAGCGGGAAGCGGTCATTCAGGGGGGTGATGGTCATCTCCACGGTCACGCCCGCTTCGGGAAACGCGAGGGTCCGGGGAGAGAAGACATCGTCCCCCGGGGCGTGGGCCTTTCCGGGGTGGAGTTCGAGCAAAACCTTCGCCGCGGGGAGAGCCGCCTCGCAGACCATCCTGGCCGTGAAGGCCCGCTGCTGCCCGTCGAAGGCCCGCACGGACCTCCTGGCGAAGACGGCGAATCCCGTGGAAGCCGCCAGCAGGAAGAGGGACACCAGGAGGACCGAGAGGAGGACGAGGCCCTTTCGTTTCCTATTCGGGGGGAAGCCAGTCCTCACGCAAGAATGCCTCCTTCCCTGCCCTGACCTCGAACCGGACGCCCCTCGGCCTCGGGCCTTCATAGTCGTCGCCCCATTCCCCCGTTTCGGCGGAGAGAATGGAAATCCGCAGGTAATCCGCTCCCGGAACGATGACCTTTCCTTCGGCAGGGTTCAGGTTCTCCCAGTCCACCGTTCCCGGCGATGCCAGGGGAAGGATCCAGCGGTATACGCCCGGGGCCCCGTCCCTGCCCGCTCCCGGGCGGAACACCTTCCACGCCCGGATGCCCGGCTCGCCGCCGTAGTCGCTCCAGAAGGCGATCCGGTCGTCAGCCAGGCCTCCGAGGACATCCTTCCGGACGGCCGCCACCGCCGGGCCGCCAGGGAAGGAGCGGGGAGAGAGGCGCATCTCGGAGGCGACCCGCCCCAGGAGGTAGTCCGAGACCTGTTCCTTCGCCATCTCCGCCCTCGCGTCCTCAAGCCCCCTGACGAGGACCACCGACGGGGCAAAGGCCAGGGCCGCGATGAGGCCGAACAGGGCGAGGACCACCAGGACTTCGGCCAGGGTGAATCCCCCCGACCGAAAGGCATGAAGAGGCCGTTTCAGTCGGGAAACCATGAGAGGGTGTACTTTTTCAGGAATCCCACGGGATGGTAGGACATCTTGGCCACCCGCATCCCCTCGTCGCCCAGGTCTTCCTCCCGGTTCACCGTGGCGAAGGACGAGGCGGTGTTCTGGAGAAACATGCGGTTGATGGCCTGGTAGGCGCCATTATAGGACGACATGCCCTTTTCGAAATGGATCATCACCGTGTCGCCGGAGATGGCCTCTGCGATGGTGTAGGCGGCCGGGATTCCTTCCACATCGAGGATGCCGCCGAGGAGGCCGGGGATGTTCCGCCATTCCCGGACCATTTCCTCCACCGCCCCGTTCTCCCGGATAAGGGCGGGGGATTCCGGGCGCTCCGAGAGCCAGAGCCTCTGGGCGGCAAGGATGGTCTCTCCGTCGTCGGGGCCCAGGGAACGGTACGTGAAGGAATAGTTTTTCACGAACTGGCGGATGTGGCTCCGCTTCCTGGAAAAGCGGTTGCCCTTCAGGGCGATGAGGTCCTGGACGGAATGGAGGTATTCCCACTGGGAGCGCACTTCCCTTGCTGTGATCCTGTCCCGGAAGAGTTCCGTCCATATCCTCGCGAGACCGTCCGGCGCGTAGGAGAATTCAACCCTCCCGGGAAACAGTTCGGGGAGTATGCGCCGCCAGTCCGCCGATTCCCAGGGGCCCACGGGGGCCCACAGGGAGCCCGAGTCGGTCCGTATCCAGCACATGCCCTCCCTGAAGGCCCAGGAGAAGCCGAAGATGTTCCGCCAGGCCCAGAGGCTGCCGAAGGAATAGTAGGCTGAGCGCCTGGGGCAGGCTTCGTACAGTTCTCTGTAGTGGTCCGCTTTTTCCAGGGAGAGGGGTTCGAAGAGAAGGTCCATGGACACCATCGTCCTTTCCGTGTTCGCTGGTACTGCTGGTGATTTCCGCTCATTCTACCAGACCCGGGAGGAAAAGGAAGAAAAAGCCCCTGCCCGGAGAGGGAAGGGGCTGAAAGGAGCCTGTGACGCGTTTCCTTACCCGAGGCCGAGGAGACGGCCTCCCTGGTAGACGAGGACCGCGCCGCCGTAGCCCACAAGGGTGGTGTAGGCGATCATGAAGAAGGTCCACTTCCAGCTTCCCGTCTCCCGTTTGAAGGCCGCCACCGCCGCTACGCAGGGGACGTAGAGCAGGGTCATCACGAGGAAGGCATAGGCCGAGAGGGGGGTGAAGAGGGAGGGAAGGGCCGCAGCAAGCCCGGCCTCCCCGGCGCCGAGCAGGGCGCCGAAGGTTCCCACCACCACTTCCTTGGCCAGGAAGCCGAAGAAGAGGGCCACCGTCGCCTGCCAGAAGCCGAATCCCGCGGGTCCGAACAGCGGGGCGAGCATTTTCCCTATGCTTCCCACCAGGCTTTCTTCGGAGCCGTACTCCACGCCCCAGGGAAGGCTCGCCAGGGCCCACACGGCCACCACAGAGAGGAGGATGAAGGTCCCCGCCTTCTGCAGGAAGAGGAACCCCCGCTCCCAGGCGTGCCGGAACACCATCCCCGCCGAGGGGATATGGTAGGGCGGCAGCTCCATGACGAGCTGGGACGATTCTCCCCTGAAGAGGGTGCTCCCCAGGATCTTGGCCGCCCCTACGGCCACCGCGATCCCCAGGATGTAGAGGGAGAAGACGGCCGTTCCGGCGTGGGGGCCGAAGAAGGCGCCGGAGAAGAGGACGAAGACCGGAAGGCGGGCCGAGCAGCTCATGAAGGGCAGGATGAGCAGGGTGATCATCCTGTCCCTGGGCCGTTCGAGGATCCGCGTGGCCATCATTGACGGCACGTTGCACCCGAAGCCCATGAGCATGGGAATGAAGCTCTTGCCGTGGAGCCCCATGAGGTGCATGAGCCTGTCCATGACGAAGGCGCCCCTGGCCATGTACCCCGAGTCCTCGAGGACGGCGATGAAGGCGAAGAGGATAAAGATGTGGGGGAAGAAGACCACCACGGACCCCACGCCGCCGATGAGGCCGTCCTGGATGAAGGAGACCGGGGCACCGGAGAGTCCCGCGTCGGCCAGGAATCCGGCGGAGCGTTCGCCGAGGGATTCGAAGAGCCCTTCGAAGATCTCGACCAGGGGGTCCCCCAGGGCATAGGTGAGCCTGAAGATGGCCCATGTCACCAGGAAGAACAGGGGAAGGCCGAGGGTCCTCGACGTCACCACCCGGTCGATCCTGTCGGAGAGGGAGAGCCGTGTCTTCAGGGAGAGATCCCGGGTGACCGCCTCGGCGGTCACGCCCGAGACAAAGCCCCAGCGCCGCTCGATCACCGCCGTCTGGAGGTCATATCCGAGGGCGGATTCCACTGCCGCGCCGCTGCCGGAGAGAATGGCCTCCAGGCCGGGCAGGAGCCCTGCGGACTCCGCCGCCGCCCGGACGGCCCCGTCCCCTTCGGTGAACTTCACCGCCGCCGTCCGGGCGGGAAGCCCGGGGATCAGCTCCGGCTTCGATGAGAGGAAGGCCTCCATCTCGTCGAAAAGAGGAGCGAGCCGCTCTCCGTAGGGCAGGGAAAACGAATTCAAAGGCTCCGTCCTGTTCTTCAGCTCGTCGAACACCCTCTTCTTGAGGTCCTCGATCCCCTCCTTCCTGCGGGCCACGGTGGGGACCACCGGAATTCCGAGGAGAGCCGACAATTTCCGGACGTCTATGGTGATCCCCTTTTCCGTCGCCATGTCCATCATGTTCAGGGCCAGCACCAGCGGCGTCCCCGTCTCCAGCATCTGCACGGCGAGGTAGAGGCTTCTCTCGAGGTTTGATCCGTCGGCCACCACGATGGCCAGGTCGGGCCTGCTCCGGAGAAGGAAATCCGCCGCGATCTCCTCGTCGAGGGATGCGGCGCCGAGGCTGTAGATCCCCGGAAGGTCGACCACCTTCACCTCGCCGCCGCCCATTCTGAAGCGGCCTTCCTTCCGCTCCACGGTGACCCCGGGCCAGTTCCCCACGTGCTGGTTCGACCCCGTCAGGGCGTTGAACAGGCTCGTCTTGCCCGTGTTGGGATTTCCCGTCAGGGCTACCGTGTAGCCCATCATCGGCACCCCCCGCCGCATCCCGCGCAGCCCTTCGGACGGACGAACACCGCGTTCGCTTCGTCGACTCTCAGACTGAGCTCGTACCCCCTGAACCATACGGACACGGGATCGTTGAGAGGAGCCTTCCGCTCCACCCGTATCTCGGTGCCGGGGACAAGGCCCATTTCCAGAATCCGCCGTTTCAGCCCGCCGTCCCCCCCTATTTTCGAAACCACGCCGCCTTCACCCACGGCAAGGGAACTGAGTGCCTTCTCGGTCATGGTTCCGCAGCATCCGCCAAAAGCTCCCATAGTACCTCCTCCTATCGTCTCAATGTTCACTATATCTAACTCAGATTTTCCGCTGAAAAAAGAACCTTCCGGTTCTTTTTTTTCCGTATTGTGTTATCAGCAGGCGCCGTCCACGAAAACCTTGAGGGCCATCCCCTGGCCGAGAGCGAACCGTGAGTCCCCGACCTTGAGAAGAAGGGGGCCCCCGCCGTTCTGCACCACGCTGACCTGCACACCGGGCACAAGCCCCAGCTCCGAGAGCCTTTTCGAGGCCTCGCCGCCGCCCGCGACCCTCGCCACCGTCACTTCGCTTCCTTCAGGCATAACCGTTATGGGACTCATTGTTCTTCCTCCCCCCGGCGCGTCTCATTCGGGACACGCGCAGATCCAGACCGATGCAGCCTCTATTCTCCTGAGGGCCACTTCGGCCCCCCGTACATCCACCGTCAGAGGGTCCCCCAAAGGGGTCTCTCCTCTTCTGACCACCTCGGCACCCGGAACAAAGCCCATCTCGAAGAGCCTCATGCGGAGCGGCCCGTCGGCGGTCACCCTGGAGACCACGCCCTTTTCCCCCTTCGGGATCATGGAGAGGGGACGGGGGAGCTTCCGTTCGTCGCCCATGACGGAAAGAAGGTCCTGAACCCATTCCAGACCG
>JAPXRK010000023.1:7138-12202 GCA_033813575.1 Synergistales bacterium | reverse complement strand
ACAGGGTGTAGCTTTTGGTCGCCCCGGACATTTCGGCGAGCATCTCCGTGTGGCCGATGTAGGGCTCCTTCGCCGCCTTGAGGGCTTCCTTGTTGATGGGGGTGGTGGCCACCCCCGCAGCCGTGCCGGACATGCAGAGTTCCACGGCTTTCCGGATGTAGGCCACCGACGCCTTCCCGGCCAGGGCGGACACATGCCCCACCGGGAGGTCGGCCAGGTCCGGGACCATGCCGAGATCCATCACGGGAAGTTCGTCCGGGGACCCGGAAATGACGGAGGGTTCATTCACCCTGCGGAGCTTCGCCGGAAGGGAGAGCTTTTCGCTCACCGCCTCCAGGACGGTGAGGTCGCCGATGAGAAGCGGGACGCCTTCTTTCCAGACGTCAGGGTCCGTCATGGCCCGAAGGGCGATTTCAGGGCCCACCCCGGCGGGGTCGCCCATGGGTACCGCGATCACTGTAGGTTTCATTGCAATCAATTCCTTTCCTTTTTCAGCCACTGGACGGCCCGGTAGATGCCGTCCTCCTCGCCGATGAGGCCCCCCTTGGTCACCGCCGCGAGCCCGGCGAACTCCCCGTCGAGAATCCGCCCGCCCATCATCAGGGGCTGGATTTCCTCTCCGGGGGCAAGGGAGGCCGTTCCGGAACCTTCGAAGAACATTGCGGCAGTATCGCCGCCGGAGAGAAGTATACCGCATATTTTCCTTCCCAGTATCCGGAGGATCTCCCGCCCGAGTTCCGCCAGCACCGCAGCCGTGACGGTCTCGGAACCCCTGACGATCTCCGGGGATGGACGGACCAGCAGAAAATCCGCTTTTTCCGGTACGTTCCCGAGGAAGGCCTGGAGCCTCGGCAGGGCGTCCCCGGTCCGCTCGCCGGGCAGGAGGGTGAACCGGGCGCAGCGAAGTTTCCCCTCCGTCCAGGCGATCTGGCGGGCCGTTTTCTCCGAGGTGCTTCCGATGACCGCCAGGGCGGTTCCGGCGTTTCTCCCTGGGAGCTTTCGGCCGAGGAAGGCGGCTGTGAAGGGGCCGGGGTCCACGGGGATGATTTCCCCTTCCACGGATGCGGCGGCTTCGGCCAGGGTTTCGATGTCCTCAGCCGTCATGGCGTCGGCCACCACTACCCTGGTCCCGTCGGAAAGAAGTGCGGCGAGAGCTTCGGTGACCGGGCCGGGGCCCAGTTTCACCGTTCCCATGGCGATAAGGCCGCAGGGAAGCGTTCCGGAGAAATAGCCCGGGACGTAGCTTGACGATACGGGCCAGAGAGGGTCCCGGGCCACTTCGGTCCGCTCGAGGAGGGAACCGCCCAGGAGATGGTACCCCCCCACGGTGGTCCTCCCGGAGGCGGGGTAGGCGGGAACCACCAGGGCAACCGCCCCGGGCCTGGCGGAGAGGATCTCCTCCGTCTCTTCGCGGAGGTGCCCCCGCAGGGTGGTGTCGATGCGTTTCCCTATCCCCACCGAGGGGGGAAGGAGGGAGGCGAACCGGCGAAAGGCCTCTTTGGCCTCGCCGGGGGGGCGCCTGCGGGTGTCGCAGTTTATGACCAGCGCCTCCCCGTCTCCGGGTACGGGGAGCTCCCCGGCGGGACGGATGATCTGCCGGACGGAAAGCCCCCTGTCCTTCATGAGGATTGACTGGACCGACGAGCCGGTGAGGTCGTCGCAGAGTGCAGCAAAGGCTCTCATGGTCCTACTTCACCAGCTGGACGAGCCCCAGGGAAAGGACAGGGAAGTTGCTGATGAACATGACGGCGATGATCTCCGCCAACAGGAAGGCCATGATTTTCCGGGTGATGTCCTCGAGGCGCACGTTGTGGTCTTTCACCAGGGACACGGCCACGAAAAGGTTCACCGCCATGGGCGGGGTGATCATGCCCACGGAGGTGTTCACCACCATGATGATGCCGAGCATCAGCGGGTTCATCCCGATGGACGCCGTAATGGGAAGGAGCAGCGGCGCCATGAGCAGGATGATTGCCTGGGTCTCGAGAAAGACGCCAAGGAAAAAAAGGATCAGGTTGATCAGGGTGATGAGGACGAAGGGGTTGGAAGAGACGGAGACGATCCATGCGGCGATCTCCGCCGACACCCTGCTCACCGTTATGAGCCACGACATGGACTGGGATGTGGCGATGACGAAAAAGACCACCGACGTGCTGATCCCGGCCTTTATGATCACCGTCCGAATGGTCGCGAGGTCCAGTTCCCGGTAGACGAATGCGCTGACCAGGAGGCTGTAGATGACGGCCACGGCTCCGGCCTCGGTGGGGGTGAAGACCCCGCCGTAGATTCCGCCGAGGATGATCAGCGGCATGATGATGGCAAGGATGGAGTCCTTTACGGCGGCCCATAGCTGCCCCCGGGTCCGGGGCTCCTCCATGGGGATGTCGAGCCGGGCGGACTGGATCACCACCACCAGGCTGAGCACCACGGCCAGGAGGACGCCCGGGCCGAAGCCCGCGAGGAAGAGGTCGCCGATGGAGACACCGGCCACCACGCCGAAGGTGATCATGGGAATGGACGGCGGGATAACCACGCCGAGGGTGCCTCCCGCGGCCGCGATAGACGCGGCGAAGGCGGGCGGATAGCCTTTTTTGATCATGGAGGGAACCATGATGCCGCCGATGGCGGCCACCGTGGCGGGGTTCGATCCGCTGATGGCTCCGAAGAAGGCGCTTGCCAGGATGGTGATGAGCCCGAGCCCTCCCCTGTAGCCCCCGACCAGGGCGGAGGCCAGCCTGACCAGGCGGCGGGATATGCCTCCGTGCTCCATGAGGCCCCCTGCGAGCATGAAGAAGGGGATGGCCATGAAGGGGAAGGAGTCGGCTGAGGTGAACATGCGCTGGGCCACCACGACGGGGTTGAGGGGGAGGTTCCCGAAGGTTATCCCGGCGATGGAAGCGAGACCGATGCTCATCGCCACCGGGATGTTGAGGAAGATGAGGATTATGAGGACGGAAAACATGATCGTTGCCATGCTATCTCACCTCCGGAGTTCCGGACGCCCGTATGGCTGCCGCCGTCTCGCGGAAGGCCTGGAAGGCTCTGATAGCCACCAGGAACATCCCCAGGGGGACGGCGGAATAGGGAATCCACATGGGGATATAAAGAGCTGGAGTGGTCTGTCCCATGAAAATCTGGTGGACGATGATGCCCCGGTAGTAGTACATGATCATGGCACAGAAAAAGACGATGACGCCGAGGCGGAATCCTTCCAGAAAAAGACGGGTCTTCACGCTCCGGAACCGGTCGGTGAAGAAGCTCACCCCCACATGGGCCCCTTTCTTCATGCCGAGCCCCGCCCCGATGTAGGCCATGAAGACCATGATGTACCGGGCCACCTCCTCACCCCAGAACATGGGAAAGAGGTTCAGGTACCGGGCGAGGGTGGCGGTGAAGACCACGGCCACCATGAGGGGAAAGAGCAGAAGAAGGGCATATTCCTCAAAATTGTCGACAAATTTTCGCATAGCGGTCCCCCTGTCAGAAAGCCTCTCCTTTGAAGTACCCGGGAGAGGGCGAAAAGAGCGGGGCGTTCCCGAGGAACGCCCCGCGGGGTTAGCGGCGGTACGGTTATTTCTGGGCGTCGACGAGCTTCTGTATGGCTTCCTTGCCCACTTTTTCCTCAAATTCCTTGTAGACGGGCTGCACGGCCTCGAAGAACTTTGCCTTGTCGGGCTCGGTCACTTCCATGCCCTGGGCCTTGAGGTCACCCACGAGCTGCTTCTCGATCTCGATGCAGAACTCCCGCTCCCAGTGGCGGGCCTTCAGTTCGGCCTCGGTGAAGATCTTCCGCAGGTCTTCGGTGAGGGTGTTCTCCCAGAAGGCCTTGTTGATCAGCAGGATGGCCGGGGCGTAGAAGTGGCCCGTCAGGGAAAGGTATTTTTGCACCTCGGCGAACTTGGAGGTGGAAATGATGATCAGGGGATTTTCCTGGCCGTCCACGGTGCTCTGCTGAAGGGCGGTAAAGAGCTCGCCGAAGGGCATGGGAACAGGGTATGCTCCGAGGGTCTTGAAAGTGCCCACGTGGATGGGGTTCTCCATCAGGCGGATCTTGAGGCCCTTGAGATCGTCGGGAACAGCCACGGGCTTCTTGGAGTTGGTGAGCATCCGGAAGCCGTTTTCCCAGATTCCGAGGCCGACCATACCCTTGGAGAGGACGGAGTCGAGGATTTTCCTTCCCTCGGGGCCGTCCATCCAGGCGTAGGCTTTCTGGCGGTCCTGGATGATGAAGGGAAGGTCGAAGACGAGGAAGGCGTTGGTGAAGTTCGCAAGAGGAGCGGAGGAGACGAGGGTCATCTCCAGGGTGCCCATGGAGACGCCTTCGATGGCGTCCCGCTCCGATCCGAGCTGGGACGAGTGGAAAATCTGGAGCTCGATCTGTCCGTTCGTCGCCTCATCGAGGAGCTTCCCGAGGTGTTCGAGCCCCTTGTTGTAGTGGGAGTCCGGGGCGATGGTGTGAGCAACCCTGACGACGATCTTTTCGGCGGCGAGGGCGGTCCCTGCGGCGAAAAGGACAAGGCAGACGGCAACAAGACACAGCAGCTTCTTCATGGGTTCATTCCTCCTTGTGTGCGGATCTAATCGATGGGATGCGGAACAGAGCTGAAAGAACAGGACGCGGTTCTTTTCCCCGGTGCGGCTGTCATCTCCTTTCATCCGGATCCGGCCCCGGCGGGCGACCGGCTGTAAACTGCCCTTCACAACGCCGGACAATGTGAAAAGAATAATACTCCGAAAAAAGATTCGAGGCTATATTATTAAAATATTCACAATTAGGGCGAACATCTGCGTGCCTGCGGTTCTTTCCGGGGACTCTCCCTCCTGTTTTTCCCTCCGGCGAACACCCCTGTCATTGCCCGCACCCCGTGGAAATGAATATTACTGCAACCGCTTGCATAATGTGGCTGATTGTGGTATCCTTCTTCCAGTTCAGGAAAAGGAGGGGCATCCATGAAGATCAGACAGGAAGTTCGGTATTTCCGGCCGCTCCTTTTTTGGCCTTTCAGGAAGCTTTTTTGCCTTTCTCCCGCCGGGGGGAAAGGTTTTTTTTTACCGGAAGGAAGG
>JAPXRK010000023.1:0-7128 GCA_033813575.1 Synergistales bacterium | reverse complement strand
TCGGGAAGGAGGACATGGAGCGGATTCTCCGGCGGATCGCCGTGGAGATCGTGGAGCGCAACAAGGGACTGGAGCAGGTGATACTGCTGGGCATCCAGAGAAGGGGCGTCTACCTCGCCGCCAGGCTCCGGGAGATGCTGAAGGAGTCGGAGAAGGTGAAGGTTCCCACCGGGGAGCTGGACATCACCCTCTACCGGGACGACATCTCTGTCCTCGCCGACCAGCCGGTGGTGCACAGCACCTCCGTCCCCGGCGACATCACCGGGAAAAGGGTTGTCCTGGTGGACGACGTTCTCTTTACCGGCCGGACGGTGCGGGCGGCCCTGGACGCAATCACGGATCTCGGCCGTCCCGAGCGGGTGCAGCTTGCGGTGCTGATCGACAGGGGACACCGGGAGCTTCCCATCGCGGCGGACTACGTTGGAAAGACGGTCCCCACCTCACGGTCGGAGAACGTGGAAGTACGGGTGAAGGAGCTCGACGGCGAGGACAGGGTTGTCATCTGCGAAAGAACGGGAGGAACGGAAAGTGGAGTGGAGGCATAAGAATCTCATCACCCTCGAGGGGTGGACACGGGAGGAGCTCGGCTTTTTCCTCGACCAGACGGAGTACATGGAGGAACTGCTGAGCAGGCCCATAAAAAAGGTTCCCGCCCTGCGCGGCAAGATCGTTGTGAACTGTTTCTTCGAAAATTCCACCAGGACGAGATCCTCCTTCGAAATAGCGGGGAAGGTTCTCTCCGCCGACGTAATCAACTGGTCATCCTCCGGCTCGAGCGCGAGCAAGGGGGAGTCTTTGCGGGACACGGTGTGGACCCTCGAGGCGATGGCCGCGGATGCGGTGGTGGTGCGCCATGGGGAGGTAGGGGTTCCCGACTATCTCGCAAAGAAGCTGAAAAGAGCTTCCATCTTCAACGCGGGGGACGGGACGAACGGGCACCCGACCCAGGCGCTCCTTGACCTGTACACCGCGAGGCAGAAACTGGGAAACCTCGAGGGCGCCAGGATGGCCATAATCGGAGACGTGCTCCACAGCAGGGTGGCCCGTTCGAATATCCAGGCCTTCAGGAAGATGGGGGTCCATGTGACGCTCAGCGGCCCGGCGACCCTTATGCCGGAGAACACGGCGTCCCTCGGCGTGGGGTACGTTTCCGACGCCCGCGAGGCCGCCCGGGGGGCGGACATACTCTACTTCCTGCGGATGCAGAGGGAGCGGCAGGAAGACGGCCTCATCCCGTCCATTGACGAGTATCATCGCCGCTGGGGCGGAACGGACAGCCTCGTGTCCCTTTCCTCGCCCCGGGCCGTGGTGATGCATCCCGGGCCCATGAACCGGGGAATGGAGATCGCCTCGTCAGTGGCGGACGGCCCCCGGAGCGTCATCCTCGAACAGGTCCGGAGCGGAGTCGCGGTCCGGATGGCCCTGCTCTACCTTTGCCTTGGAGGTGTGCGATAGATGATACTGCTGAGGAACGGCCGTATTTTCGACGGCAAAAACCTTGGTGAGAACTGCGAGGACCTTCTCCTGAAGGACGGCGTGGTCGCCCGCAGGGGGGCGGATCTCTCCGCGGAGGGAGCCGAGGTGTTCGACCTCGGGGGAAAGCTGATATGCCCCGGGTTCATTGATCTTCACGTTCATTTCCGGGATCCCGGATACGAATGGCGCGAGGATACGGAAAGCGGCGCCCGGGCGGCCGCCTCCGGGGGCTACACCACGGTGGTGACCATGCCCAATACAGATCCTGCGGTGGACAATCCCGTGGCCGTGGAATACCTGGTGGCCCGGGGAAAGAGGGCCGGGGCTTCGAGAGTGCTTCCGTCGGGGTGCGTCAGCAAGGGGCGCCAGGGAAAGCAGCTCGCCGAACTTGCCCTGATGGCCGAGTCGGGGGCGGTTATTTTCACTGACGACGGCGCCCCGGTGTCGGACGCGAAACTGCTGAAGACAGCCCTCCTCTACACGAGAGACCTCGACGTGAGAATAATGGAGCACCCCGAGGAACCGTCCCTGACCGCCAAGTCCCAGGTGAACGAGGGCGCCGTCTCCGCCGCAACCGGCATGAAAGGATGCCCCGCCTCCGCCGAGGTCATCGACATCCAGCGGGGGATAATCCTGAGCAGGGAGACGGACAGCCCGATCCATTTCACCCACGTCAGCACGGAGCTCGGCATAGACGCCATACGGCAGGCAAAGAAAGAAGGGCTTCCCGTCACCTGCGACGTGACTCCCCACCACCTTTCCCTCGACGAAACCTACGTCCTCGTCAGCCGGTTCTCCCCGGCCTACAAGGTGAGCCCGCCCCTCAGGACGCGCAAGGACGTCAAGGCCCTGTGGGACGCCGTCGCCGACGGCACGGCGGACGCCATTGTCACCGACCACGCCCCCTACCACATGGACGACAAGGATCTCCCCTTCCAGGAGGCCCTGAGCGGCATCGCCTCCCTGGAGTGCGCCGTCGCGGCGGTCCTGGACACATGGGCCAAGACCGGCAGGCCTGTCCCCCTGGAGCGCCTTCTGGAACTTTTCACCTCCGGCCCCGCCACCCTGCTCTCGCGGCAGTGGCGCTCCCTGGGATCGCTGAGGGAAGGATCTCCCGCCGACGTCACGGTGCTCGACCTCGAAGCGATCAAAAGGGTGGACGTGAACCAGTGGAAGAGCAAGGCGCGCATCTGCCCCTGGGACGGCGAAATGCTGCAGGGATGGCCTGTCATGGCGCTGGTGGAGGGCCGTGTCGTCATGAACAGGCTGAAGGATACGGAATGAGCTGCGGCGGGTCACCGAGGGATTATGGGGCGGCGGTCCTCGGTCATCGCCCCCTCGGAGATGGTTCCGGGCTGATTGCGGTCAGGTGCGAAGAGATAGCATCGTGCGCGGAGCCGGGCCAGTTCGTCCTGGTGCGGCCGGGAACAGGGAACGACCCCTTTCTGGGCCGCCCTCTCGCGGTGGCCGACGCGGCAGGGGATGTGTTCAAGGTGGTGTACAGGATCGTCGGGAGAGGAACCGCCCTCCTGGCTTCAAAACGGCAGGGGGATCCCGTCACGGTGCGGGGCCCCGTCGGGAGAGGCTTCTTTTCCGCAAGGGGAGAGAAAGCCCTGCCGCGAAAGGTGATCCTCGCCGGCGGATCCGTGGGGGCGGCTCCCCTGCTGTTCGCCGCCCGAAGGCTGGGGATGTCCCGGATCGAAAAGACGGTCATGGGGGTGGCCGGAAAAGGCTGGGAGGGATTCGCCGAGTGGCTGAAGGAGGCCTTTCCCGGCGTGGACCTCTACTCCGACGACGGCACCGCCGGGAAAAAGGGAACGGTGCTCTCCGGCCTTCCCGGTACGCTTCCCCCTGACACGGAACTGTGGGCCTGCGGTCCCCAGGGCATGCTGAGGGCCGTTGCGGAAAAGTACCCCCTGGACGGCCACCGGATCATGGCGGCCCTGGAATCGAGGATGGCCTGCGGCATGGGCGGGTGCATGGGGTGCGTCATCCCCACCGTCTCGGGAAACCGGAGGGTGTGTGTGGACGGCCCCGTCTTTTCGGCCGGGGAGGTGAAGTGGAATGAACTCTCTCCGTGCTGATCTTTCATCCTCCGTGGGTGGAGTGAACCTAAAAAGCCCGGTGGTGATCGCCTCCGGGGTTTGGCCCTACGACCCCGCCCTCTGGTCCCCGGAGCGGCTGGAGGGGGTGGGCGCCCTCTGCACGAAGGCCGTGAGCCTCCATCCCCGGGAGGGAAACAGGGGCGTGCGGGTCTGGGAAACACCCTGCGGCATGCTGAACAGCATCGGCCTGCAGAACTCCGGCGTCCGTGGTTTTCTGCAGGATTATCTTCCCATGGTCCGGAACTCGGGCCTCCCGTTTCTTGTGAACCTTGTGATGGAGTCAGAGCGTGAGGTTCGGGAAAATCTTTCGATCCTCAGGGAGGCGGGAGACGCAATTCCTGCTGTAGAGCTGAATATTTCCTGTCCCAACGTGGACGGTGACGGCATGGCCTGGGGCATTTCCCCGGAGAGTACCGCACAGGCCGTGGCCATCGCGAGAAGCGAGTGGAAGGGACCCCTGTGGGTGAAGCTCACCCCCCAGTCTCCGGATTTCGAAGGAGCTGCGAAGGCCGCCGAGGATTCGGGGGCTGACGCCCTGGTGTGCGGTAACACGTGGCTTGGAATGGCGATGGATGTAAAGAAAAAACGCCCCGCGTTTCAGCGTGTCTTTGCCGGACTCTCCGGACCGGCGGTCTTTCCCCTCGCCCTGCGGACGGTCTGGCAGGCAGCCGGAGCCGTTTCCATCCCGATTGTCGGGTGCGGCGGCGTGGCCCGGTGGGAGGACGCGGTTGCCATGATCCTTGCCGGCGCCTCCGCAGTGGAGGTCGGCAGCGCCCTGTTCACCGACTTCGACCTTCCCCGGAAGATCACGGAAGGCCTCGCGGGCTACCTGGCGGACGAAGGACTGGCGGGGCCGGCAAGCCTCGCGGGTCTCGGACGGAAATAGAGAGAACGACAGGAGGAAGAACATGGGCACAGGACTGAACCATCTTATTCTCGCCCTGGACGTGGAACGGGTGGAGGAAGGAAGGGGACTGCTCTCCGCACTCAGGGGAGAGCTGAAATACGTGAAGATCGGCCACCAGCTCTACGCCCGGGGAGGAATTCCCTTCCTTCGGGAGATCATGGCCATGGACTATGCCGTTTTCCTGGACATCAAGGTCCACGACATCCCCAACACCGTCTTCATGGCGGTGGACGCCCTGGCGTCGGAGGGATTGTGGGCTCTCACCCTCCACTGCGGAGGAGGACGGAAGATGCTCGAGGAGGCCCGGAGGGCGAAGGAAAAAACGGGTTCCGGAATAAACCTGCTTGGTGTGACGGTACTCACCAGCTTCGACGACGCCTCCTGGGAAGAGGTTGCGCCGGGGTGTTCCCTTTCCCTGGCCCTGGAGAAGCGGGCCTCCCTGTGCCGGGAGACGGGCATGGACGGCATCGTCTGCTCCCCCCTGGACCTTCCCGTAGTGACTGCGGCAGGGAAGGGGCTGTTCACCGTGGTGCCCGGCGTCCGCCCCGCGTCCGTGAACGACGACCAGGCCCGCACGGCAACCCCGGAGAAGACCATTGGCAGCGGAGCCGATTATATCGTGGTGGGGCGTCCCATTGTGAACGCTCCCGACAGGATCGCCGCGGTGAGGACCATCGCCGCCGCCGTGGAGGAGGGATTGTCCTGGAGGAGCAGGCAATGCTCGAACGGCTGAAGGAAATGATGAAGGAGAGCGGGGCCCACCTGGAGGGCCATTTCCTGCTCACGTCGGGAAATCACAGCAGCGACTACATGCAGTGCGCCCTGCTGCTCCGGTTTCCCCGGTACGCCGCCTTCGCCGGGGAAGCCCTGGCGAAAAGGATTGCGAAATTCTCGCCGGACATCATCGCATCCCCCGCCCTCGGAGGGCTCATCATCGGCCATGAAACGGCCAGGGCCCTGGACGTTCCCTTCATCTTCTGCGAACGGCAGGACGGCGCCATGACCCTCCGCCGTTTCCCCTTCCCGGAAGGCAAACGGGTGGTGGTCATCGAGGACGTGATCACCACCGGCGTCTCAAGCGGCGAGGTCGGGGCCGTGCTTGCCGCCGGAGGGGCGGAATGGGTCGGAACGGGAGCGGTCATCGACCGGAGCGGGGGAAAATCTTCCCTGCCCTCGGCGCCCGAGTCGCTGTGGAAAGTGAACTTCCCCCTCTGGAAGCCGGAGGAGTGCCCTCTCTGCGCGAAGGGAATCCCCCTGGTGAAACCAGGCAGCAGGCCGAAAAAAAGCTGAACCGCTTCTTTACCGTGCAATGAGGTTCCGGGCCCCTTCCAGGGCCCTTTTTTTCTTTTTTCCCCTTACTCCCCCGGTGATACAATGGACATCTGAAAGGAGCGGGACGGATGAAAAAAAGAGGGGCAGCGTTTCTTCTCGCGGCGGCGGCGGTCTTTGTGATCCTCGTCCTGGCCCTTGGAGGCCGGAAGGGCGGAGACCGGCAGGCCGGCGGGAACCCCGGGGCGGAACGGGCATTGCGGGCAGCGGCCATCGCCGGGGAACTCGCTTCCGTGGCCCGGTCCCAGCTGGACTCTCTCTCCGGGGATGCCCGGAAGGACGTGGAGACGGTCGTCCGGGAGCTGGAAGACGGTGCGGAACGGGTCCGGCAGCTTATTGCCGACTCCGCGCCGGGAGAAACCCTCGACGGGGCCGTGGAAACTCTCGAAAAGCTGCTCTCCGACATCATCGCCGATTACCGTCCCGATCCTCCACAACACAGGGAAGGGAGCGCATCTCCGTGACAACGAACGAGGAAACGGTCCGGCTCGCCCAGAGGGTGAACGGAATGGTGAAAGCCTACATGGCAGTCCAGGACGACCTGTTCAGGCCGTCCCTCCGGAAGATTCTCAGGATTCCCGGCATCTACCAGCCGGTGGATTACGAAAAAAACGGTGAGATCCTCGAAGGACTCCTCGGCGAGCTCGCCGGGGTCAAGTCGGCCATACGGCACGATGTCCCCGACTCATCCCCGGAGGAAACCCGCTTCCTGGGGACGCTGAGGGGGTATGTCTCCCTCATGGGCAGCGCGGTGGAGAAGCTCCGGTTCATCTGCGGCAGGCTCGGTGACCGGAGCAGGGGTGCAGCCTACGGAAAAGAGGACTACAGGAGCGACATGACGGAACTGAGGGTCATCCAGAAGAAGCACCTCGAAGCGGGGATGAAGCTGAACGGGATGATGAAGGAACTGGCGGCCGGCGCCAGGACCGTCCTCGACCTGAATGCGCCCACCGTCTACGGCACTTTGGGCGACTACGTGAAGACCTGTCCCGAACCCGACGGAGACGTGATCCGCCGCGTGCCCTGCGCCTTTTCCCAGACCGGCGGTTTGGCCGTGCTTTTCGGCAACCTGGCGCCCAAGGGCGCGGTGGTGAAGACCGCCGGAGTGGATCCCTCGATGATGGAGTACGAAGGCAGCGCACGGGTTTACGAATCGCAGGAAGAGGCGCTGAGCGGTATTCTCGCGGGTGAAGTCAAGGACGGCGACGTGGTCGTGATCCGCTACGAAGGGCCGCGCGGCGGACCGGGCATGCAGGAGATGCTTTCGCCCACCGCCGCCATCGTGGGCGCGGGCATCCGGGCGGCGCTTAT
>JAPXRK010000022.1:0-12304 GCA_033813575.1 Synergistales bacterium | reverse complement strand
GGGGGGAACATCCGTCGGCCTTCTTCCGGGGGATCTCCGGGAGGCGAACCCCTATGTCACGATCCCCCTCTCCACCGGTCTCGGGGAGGTGCGGAATTTCGCGGTGGCCTCCGCGGGAGAGGCTGTGATTTCCATCGGAGGCGCCTTCGGCACCCTGTCGGAGATAGGGTTCGCCCTGAGGTCGGGGAAACCGGTCATCGCCTTGAAGTCATGGCATATCTCCGAAGACGGGGAATCGCCGTCGCCGATGATCGAAGCGTCGACTGCCGAAGAGGCCGTCCGCGCCGCCCTCGGAAAGACAGGGAGGGACTTCCATGGCAGGGGTTGAACTGCGGTCGGTCAGCAAGCGCTTCGGAAAGAACTACGCCGTACGGGACGTCTCCCTCTCGGTGGGGAAGGGGGAGTTTCTCTCCCTGGTGGGACCCTCAGGCTGCGGAAAAACAACGACGCTTCGGCTGGTGGCTGGTTTTCTCTCCCCGGACGAGGGCGAAGTGCTCCTGGACGGAGAATCCATGGGCGGTGTGGGAGTCCGGCAGCGGCAGGTGGGCATCGTCTTCCAGAACTACGCCCTTTTCCCCAACCTGACCGTTTTCGAAAACGTGGCCTTCGGGCTCCGGACCAGGAAAACTCCGGAAGACGTGCTGCGGCCCACGGTGGAACAGCTTCTTTCCATGGTGGGGCTTGACCGGAGGGCCTCCGCCTGGCCCCGGGAACTTTCTGGCGGCCAGCAGCAGCGGGTGGCCCTTGCACGGGCCCTCGCCATCACGCCGAAGGTCCTGCTCCTGGACGAACCCCTCTCGGCCCTCGACGCCAAGGTTCGGAACTCCCTGCGGTTCGAGATAAAGAGAATCCAGAGGGAAAGCGGCATCACCACGATCTACGTGACCCACGACCAGGAAGAGGCCCTGTCCATCTCGGACCGGGTGGCCCTGATGAACGACGGGCGCATCGAGCAGACCGGCTCGCCCCGGGACATCTACCTTCGCCCGGCAAACTCCTTCGTCGCCGATTTCGTCGGGGTGAACAACCTGCTGGAGGGAGAGTATCTCGGAGACGGGGAGTTCAGGTGGAAGGACAGAGTTTTGTCGGTGGAAAATGTTCCCCTTCCCCGGGGATCCTGCGCCCTCATGATCCGTCCGGAGCGGATTTCCCTTTCCTCGCCGGGCGCTCCTTCCGCCGGACTGCCCAACACGTTCGCCGGGCGGGTGTCCGGAAAAGTGTTCCTCGGTCCCCTTCTCCGCCTCGCCGTGGACGTGGACGGAGTGCAGATCCTCGTGGATCTGCTCAATACGGAGATCGAGCCTCCCGCCCTGGACGAGGGGGTATGGCTCCGTTTTTCCCCCGACGACGGGCGGCCCGTGGCGGGACGGTAAAAAAATTCCGGGGCGAGGGTCCCGATGCGCGGGGCAGCCCCGATAAAATGGAAGATAGAGAAGGAAACGCTCTGTTTACAGGAGGGAAAAGCGATGGGAAAACATGCAGGGAAAGCGTTGTTGGCGCTGATCGCGGTCCTTCTTCTCGCGGGGGCCTGCTTCGCGGAAGAGCTCTATCCGGGAGAAAACGCCCTGGCCGAGGCGGCGAAGAAAGAAAAGGGGATCAACAGCTACGACACCGGCCCCACCTGGGCGAACTGGCAGGCCCTCTTCGACGGCTTCGAGAAACGGTACGGCATCCAGATCACGTGGAACGACCTGGGCAGCGGCGCCACCGTCGTCCGGCTCGACAAGGAGCGGAACAATCCCCAGGGCGACACGGCCTATTACTTCATGCCCTCCGGTGACGCCGCCCGGGAAAAAGGGGTCACCGAACCCTTCAAGCCTGTGAACTTCGACCTCATCCCCGCCGAACTGAAGGAGCCCGAGGGGAACTGGTTCTGCATCCACAAGGCGACGGTGGTGTTCGTCATCAACAAGAATCTCGTGAAAGAGACCCCGAAGGGGTGGCAGGCTCTTCTCGACCCGAAGTACAGCAAGTCGGTGGTCTATCTCGATCCCCGGACCGCGGGCATCGGATACGCCATCGTCATCGCCACCACCTACGCCCACGGAGGCGACCTCGACCACCTGGACAAGGGGATCGACTACCTGGCAGCCCTCCAGAAATCGGGGAACGTCCGTATGATCGAGAAAACCACCGAGTTCGACAAGTTCGTCAAGGGCGAGATCCCCATCTGGATAACCTACGACATGAACGCCTACCGGGCCCGGTACATCGCGGGGCTCGGCGACGCCATCGACATCGTCATCCCCGAGGAGGGGACGATCACCGCCCCATACGCCATAAGCCTCGTGAAGGGCGGGCCCAACCCCAACGCCGGCAGGCTCTGGCTGAACTACATCCTCTCGTCGGAAGGGCAGGGGCTCTTTGCCAAGGGATTCGTCCGGCCCATTCTCCCCGGGTTCGAAATGCCCTCGGACGTGGCGGACAAGTTCCTCCCGGCCTCGGACTACGCCCGGGCGAAGGACGTGGACTGGGTGAAGGCCCAGAAGGTGCAGAAAGAGGCTGCCACTCTCTGGGGCAGCAAAGTGCTGGGGGAGAACTAGAGACCATGGAGCGCCGGAGCGGAACATGGCTTTTGCTGCTGCCTCTCGCGGCGGTGCTGGGGCTGTTTCTGCTCTGGCCTCTCGCGCTCGTGCTGTGGGAGAGCCTCTTCATCGAGGGGAGGTTCTCCCTTGACAACTACCTCAGCCTGTTCGTCAGGAAACTGTACCGGGAATCACTGACCACCAGCCTCGTCCTCTCGGCGAGCACGGCGGTCCTCGGGACGGCCGTCGGCCTGCCCCTCTCCTACTTCGTCCATAAAACGGGCGGCCGGGCGAAGAGCATCCTCCTTGCCCTCACGGCGGTTCCCCTGACCCTGAGCGGTCTCGTAGTGGGCTTCGCCTTCATCGTGCTCCTCGGGACAAGCGGCTTCATAACCATCATTCTCAGGGAACTCTTCGGCATCAATCCCCTCGAGTTCTCCGCGTTTCTCTTCACGTGGCGGGGGCTCGTCATCGCCTACCTGTATTTTCTCATCCCCAGGATGATCCTCACCATGACGGCGGCGTGGAGCAACGCCAACTGGAGTCTCGTGGAAGCCGCCGTGTCCCTCGGCGCGGGCCCCGTGACGGTCCTCCGGAAAGTCCTCTTCCCCATGCTTGCCCCAGCCATCCTCGCCGGGTCCTCCCTGCTCTTCGCCGTGAGCATGGGAGCCTTCGGCACGGCCTTCGCCCTCACCGGGACGGCCGTGAAAATCCTTCCCCTCGTCATCTACACCCACGTTTCGGAACTGTCGGCGGACATAGCGAAAGCCGACGCCCTGGCCATCGTGCTGACCCTGGTGACCACCGGCGTCATTCTCGCCTACGAAAAATTCTTCACGTCCCCGTCGTCCCGGTAGAGGTCAGAACACCAGCCGAAGTGCGGCCGCGAAAGCCAGGAGGAGGACGATCCTGTTGAACTTCTCCTGGGAAATCCTGCCTATTATCCAGTACCCAAGAAGCGCCCCGAGGGCGACCGACGGAATGGTGAGCAGGTTGACCCGGAGGCTTTGCCCGTTGATGAGGCCCAGGCTGACGAACAATGGAAGCTTCAGCAGGTTCATGGTGAAAAAGAACCAGGCCGCGGTGGCAATAAAGGGCAGCTTGGGGAAACCCGCGATGAGAAAATAGAGGCTCATGATGGGGCCTGCGGAATTGGCCATCCCGGTCCCGAGCCCCCCGGCAAAGCCGAAAAGAACCTTCAGGAAGGGGTGAACCCGTCCATACCCTTCTCCGGGTATTCCGGCGCCTTTGTTTTTCACCATCCGCGACACCTGGTGAACCCCAAGCATGAAAAGCACCACGCCCCCGATGATGGGCTTGAGCTGTTCATTGGTCACATGCCGCAGGATGAGATACCCGGCCCCGAGGCCCAGGAAGGCGAAGGGAAGCAGGGTGAAAAGCTGCCGCCTGTCCGTGTGCTTCCAGAACTTCCCCACGGCGAACACGTCGCCCAGAATGAGCATGGGGAGAAGCACCCCGACGGACATGCGGGCGGGAAGAGCCATGGCCATGAGGACCACGACCAGGATAGCGCTTCCGGGAACGGCCGTCTTGGCTATCCCGATGCCTGCCCCGGCGGTGAGCACGATGACCCAGCCCCAGGCCGGCAGATCGAGCCCGGTGAACGATGCGAGAAAGTCCATAGTATTCCTCCAAATGCCGCTGCTTCGGTCAGACGGTTGATTATATCCCACTTTCCGCATTCGCGGGGAGAAGGGCACTCCTCCGGAAACGCAACCACGTTGCATCACTTCAAGGCTCTGGTACAATAAAACAAGCATGGATGCAAAAGGAGACGATTTCTGTGAAGACGGTTCTCAGGAGCCTTGCGGTTTTTCTTTTCTTTTCCCTCCTTTTCGTGGCACCCTCCCTGCCCGCCCGGGCAGAGATCGTCGCGGCGGCGGCGTCCCTCCAGCCTGCCCTGGAAAAGGCCCTTCTCCGGTTCAACAGTGAGCACGGCACGGACCTCCAGGGTGTCTACGGGGCCTCGGGAAACCTGGCGCGGCAGATCGAGAACGGTGCCCCCTTCGGGCTCTTCCTCAGCGCCGACGAAAAATGGGCCCGGTACGCCCTGGAGAAAGGGCTTCTGGACGGCGACCCCCTGCCTTTCGTGAAGATGCCCCTCGTCCTCTGGCGCATGGGGAGCGATGCCCCCTCCCCCGACCTCCTCGGCTCGGACGGGCTGAAGGTGGCCATCGCAAATCCCGAGACTGCTCCCTTCGGCCGGATGGCAAAAGAATTTCTTCAGGGAAAAGGTTTTTTTGAGACAATCGAAAAAAGCGGAAGGCTCATCCTCGGCGGTGACGTTCTGAAGACGGCCCTCGCAGCCCAAAGCGGAGGGGCTGATATCGCCATACTCCCCCTGAGCGTCGCCCTGCGGCTTGAGGGAGGAAAATGGGCTGAACTTGACACGCCCCCCCAGGTACTCTTCGGCGGTCTCGTCAAAGGAAAGAAAACGGCGCACCTGGAGGCCTTCTGGGCCTTCCTCCGCTCTCCCGGTGCGGAGCCGGTGATGAAGGAATTCGGCTGTATTCCAGTGGACCGCTGACAGGACGATGCTCCCTCCCCTCCTCCTGAGCCTGAAAGTTCTTTTCTTCACTGTTCCGCTTCTCATCCTCCTTGGAGGAGGGGCGGGGTGGATTCTTGCCCGCAGGGATTTTTTCGGCAAGGAAGCCTGCTCTCTCCTTGCGCAGCTTCCCCTGATCCTCCCGCCGTCGGTGATGGGTTTCTACCTTCTCTTTTTCATCGGGAAAACTCCCCTTCTCAGAGAAATGGGCATCCTCTTCTCTTTTCCCGCCCTCGTTCTGGGCGCCGCTGTATCGGCGGCGCCCATCATGATCCAGGCTGCCCGGGCGGCCTTTTCCTCGGTGGACCCGGAGCTCGAGGACGCCGCCAGGACCCTGGGGAAAAAGGAATCCACGGTTTTTTTCACCGTCACCCTGCCCCTGGCCCGTCGCACGCTCCTCGTGGGGCTCGCCCTTTCGGCGGCCAGGGCTCTCGGCGATTTCGGCGTCTCCCTCATGATCGCCGGCAATATTCCGGGACGGACCCAGACACTGCCCCTCTATATCTACAACCAGGTGGAGACCCTGAACTTCGCCCGGGCCCATGGGGCAGCCCTGCTTCTCGTGGGGGCGGGGCTCGCCAGCCTCTACGCGGTCCGGATGCTGGAGGAAGGGGGGAAGGGACATCGTGCTTCGTGCTGAATTCCGGGATGCGGCCGGAACTTTTTCCCTGAACGTTTCCATGGAGGTCGGGGCGGAGACGGCGGTGCTCTTCGGGCGGAGCGGCTCGGGAAAATCACTGACGCTCAGGTCGCTGGCCGGACTGAGGAGCCCGCTGGAAGGAAAGATCACCCTCGGGGAAAGAGTCCTCTTTTCCTCGGCAGAAAAAATCGACGTCCCCCCGAGGGACAGGAAGGTGGGGCTTCTCTTCCAGAACCTGGCCCTCTTCCCTCACATGACCGCCCTGGAAAACGTGGCCTACGCCCTGCCCCCCGGAAAAAAAGGGAGGGCAAGGGCCGGAGAATGGCTTGCGAGGGTCAGGATGGCCGGCTTTGAGGACCGCCCTCCCGACAAGCTCTCGGGAGGGCAGCGCCAGCGGGTCGCCCTGGCCCGGGCCCTGGCCGCCGAACCCGAACTGCTGCTGCTGGACGAACCCTTCAGCGCCCTGGACGGCCCTCTCCGCAGGAGCCTCCGGCGGGAACTCCGGGACATCCGGCGTGAAGCGGGGATCCCCATGGTGTATGTCACTCACCAGATCGAGGACCTGTGTTCCCTCGGCGACCGGGTGACGGTGATGAAAGAAGGGACCACGACGGAATCCTTTCCCGTGGGGCGGCTGTGGGAACGGGGCGCCCGGGGGGAGGCCTGGAACGCCCTGGGGTGGGGAAACCTCTTTCGGGGAAAGATCGTCTCCCGGGAAGGGGGTTTCCGCTTCGAGGGGAACGCGGTCAGCCTGGATCTCGACGGAGGGGCTCTTTTTCCGGGAGAGGGGCTGGTTTTTGTGGCGCCGGACAGAATCCGGATTCTCTACCCGGATCTTCAGGTGGACCCTGATCTGGGCGACAATGTCTTTACGGCCACAGTGGAAGAGATCATTCCCCTCGGGAGTTCAGTCAGGCTCTACCTGGCGGCCGAAGACGGAACCATGTGGCAGGCGGAGCATTCTTCAGGGGCCTACGAATCCCTGAGGCTCCATCCGGGATCGCCGGTCCGCTTCGCCGTCCCTCCCGCTTCGGTGGAGGTCTGGACGGGACCGGGAATCTGCGCTCGGGAGTTCACCCCGAATAGAGCAGAAAGCCTCCATTTCCGTTCTTGACCATGTACATTGCCTTGTCGGCGCACCGGAGCAGCTCTTCGGCAGTGTGCCCATGCCGGGGGCAAAGAGCCACGCCGATGCTCGCCGTAACGAACGATTCCCGCCCGTGGATCGGCCTTGAAACACGCACAGCGTCCGAGACCCTCGATGCCATGGCAAGGGCATCGGAGGCATCCCGAACCCCCTCGAACAAAATGACGAATTCGTCACCACCCCACCGGGCCACAGTATCCGAGTCCCTCACGGCCCGTGAGAGGATCCGGGCAATTTCCCCCAGGACCTTGTCCCCTTCGGCGTGCCCAAGAGCGTCGTTCACCCTCTTGAAACGGTTGAGGTCTACCATGGCTATCGCCAGGGAATCGCCGGTTTCCGCAGCCCTTTTGAGTGCCTGTTCCACCCTTTCGAGAAAGCATCGCCTGTTGGGCAGATTGGTCAGCGGGTCGTGGGTCGCCCTGAAATTCATGGTCCGCTCCCGGCGTATCCGTTCGGTGATATCCCTGACGAAAGCGGCGAAGGTTCCCGTTTCCGGAAGGAAACGGCCGGTCACGGAAATATCCCTCCGGGAGCCGTCCTTTCGGCTGATAATGGTCTCGAAAGAGATTCCCGAAGTTTGACCGTCCCCGGAGTGCTCTTCCACCAATCCTCCCGGGAAGGTTCCGTTCAGAAGGTCAAAGATGGACATGGAGAGAAGCTCCCCGGCGGAAAAACCGGAGATCCTGGAAAAGCCCTCGTTCACTTTGAGAAAATTGCCTCCCCCGTCGAGGACGAAATACCCTTCGTCCATGGTGCGGAGGATCAGGCCGAGTTCCTCTGTCCGGTCCGCTATCCTGCCCTCGAGGTCTTCGTTCATTTCCCTGAGAAGCCGAGTCCGTTCCCACAGCTCGAAGGCTCCGGCGAACATCTTGCCGAGCAGGGACAGGAGAGCCGCTTCGTCCCCCGACCACTCGCGGATCCTGTGCACGGCGTCAAACCCGAGAAATCCCCGGAGATTCCCGTTGATCATCAGCGGCACCATCAGGGCGGACTGAATTCCCTGGGCTTCGAGAATCTCTTTCTCCGCCCGGAATTCCTCGGGAAGGTCCTCAACCCTGGGAATAGTGAGGACTTCCCCCCTGGCGAACAAATCCATTGTCCCGGAGATGCATGACACGGGCACGGCCTGGAGGCGGGCTTTTTCCGAACTCACTCGTGGAGCGCACCATTCATGGGTATTGTCCATGAGTTTTTCCCCGTCCTCCCGCCTGAAAAGGAAAATATAACTCCTCTCGACCCGGAGAAATTCGCCGAGGCTCTTCAGGCCGCTTTCTACAGCAGCGTCCCTGTTGTCCTCCCCCGCTTCGAGGAGCGTGGAGAAAATCCGGGCCAGGAGACGGGGCATCTCGGGCCCGCACGGATTTGGCTCGACCTGTGCGGACAGGTTCCTTTCAATCATGATGAAAACCCTCCGGGGAACGTTTCCCTTCCCTGAACAGGAGGCAAAGCACGACACGCACATGGGAGACAGTCATGGGAAAACCTCCGAAAACCGCTTGTAAATATTTTATATTTTCGTTTTTATTTGGTTCATTTATAAATTTTATAATTAAATCAATATCAAAATTATAAGTTTTCACCACCCTATATGCAAGGGCCTGATTTCCGTCCAGCCGGTGTTCCGGTTCCTGATCGCCCTGTCAAAACCGGGAGATGAAATGCTATACTCGCACCATACAGAATCCTTTCTTCGGAGGTGCACACCCATGTTTTTCCCGCTGCTGCTTGTTTCCGCCCTTGCCTTTCTTCTGCTCGCCCCATCGGCGGGACTCGCACGAACCCACACGTTCTTCATCACCAAGGAACAGGCCTACAACGGCCCGCTCCGGGCCGATATACCCCCCGCCCTCGTCATCGACGACGGAGACACGGTTGTTTTCAACACGGTCATGCTCATGGCGGGGAATCTTTCTCCGGACATGACCTTCGACGATATGCTGGCCCTCCGAACGGAGATGAAGGAAAAAGGGACCGGCGTCTACGCCTTTACCGGCCCCTTCCACATCAACGGGGCCGAGCCCGGCGACACCCTCGAAGTGCGGATCAGGCGCCTTGTTCCCGGGAAACACGCCGTCACCCATATCTACCCGGACCATATGAACATCGGCGGCCTGCCCGAGGGATTCAGCAGGGGTTTCCTGAAACCCCTCTACCTCTCGGAGGACAGGAAGACCATTGAATTCGCCCCCGGGGTGACGCTGCGGACCCGGCCGTTCCTGGGCACCATGGCCGTGGCCCCCCGCCCCGGCGAGGTGCTGCCCCCCGCCGTCCCGGGCTACTTCGCCGGGAACATGGACAACAAGGAACTCACGGAGGGAACGACCCTCTTCATTCCCGTGAACGTTCCGGGGGCCCTCTTCATGGCTGCCGACGCCCACGCCGTCCAGGGAGACGGCGAGGTTAGCATCGCAGCAGCGGAGACCTACTTCGAGGAAGCGGAGCTCCAGTTCGTTGTCCGGAAGGACATGAAGCTCCATTACCCCCTCGCCGAAACGCCGGACCACTGGATCGTCATGGGCTTCCACCCCGACCTGGACGAGGCCATGAAAATGGCCATCCGTGAAGCGGTCTCCTTCCTGATGCGGGAAAAGGGACTCTCCAGGGAGGAGGCCTACTCCCTGTGCAGCCTCGCCGCCGATTTCCGCGTCACCCAGGTGGTGGACGGCGACAAGGGCATCCACGGCATGATCCCGAAGGCCATTTTTGGTTGATTCTCCCCTTCTCCGGTTCAGTCGGAAAAAACGGGCTCCTTCCGAAAAGGAAGGAGCCCGTTTTTGTACACTGATGCCCCGGTTACTGATCTCCGGCCGGAGCGGCGGTTCTTTTCGCCGCCCACCGGTCGCGGACACTCCAGTAGAGTTCGTAGACCGCCGGAACGACCAGCAGGGCGATGATGCCTCCCGCGATGAGACCGCCTATGGATACGAACGCTATGGGCTGCCGCAGGGCGCCTCCCTGCCCCGTTCCCAGGGCCAGGGGGACCATGGAGATGACCGCGGCGGATATGGCCATGAAGAGCATCCTGAGCCGGACGGAGCATGCCTTCCAGATTGCCTGGGAAGCCGGCATGTTTTCATCCCTCCTGAGAACCTCTGCGTAGTCGATGACCACGATAGCGTTGTTCACCACCAGTCCCACCAGCATGATGAGACCAATGAGGGCGAACATGGAGACGGAAACCCCCGAGAGGAGCATGGACGGAATGACGCCGAGGGCCGACAGGGGAACCGTGAGAATGATCACGAAGGCGAAGAACCACGATTCGAGGATGGCCGCGATGATGATGAACGTGAGCCCGATGGCGATGAAGAGCGCCTGGCCGAGTTCCCCGAAGGTCTCCTCCATGAATTCCGCGTCTCCCCCGTAGTCGATGGAATATCCCTCGGGAAGGTCGAGGTCCGCTATGGCCCGGCGGGCGTTGGCGGTGGCTTCCCCGACGCTGATATAGCGGGCGTCGGCCTCGACGGTGACCGCCTTCTGCCTGTCTTTCCGGACGACCTCCGTGGGGCCGTCCCTCCACTGCACCTCGGCGAACTCCTTCAGCGGCATGAGGCCGTAGTTCGTCATGATGGGGAGGTCCTGGACCTTGAAGATATCCTTCGCCTTGTCCGGGCTGATCCGGGCCTTGATGTCGTACTCGAAGCCCTCCTGGCGGAACTTCCCTGCGTCCATGCCGACAAGATAGCCGTAAATCACGTGGGAGAGGGTGGTCATGTCGATGCCGAACTGGGAGAGCCTCCACCTCACGGGCAGGATCTGCAGCTCCGGCTTGCCCATTTCCACGTCGATGCCGGCGTCCACGATGCCGGGCACATGGCGGATGCGGTCCCTTATGGTCTCCGCGATCCGGTAGAGGGTTTCGAGCTCCTCTCCCCTGACCACAAGCTGGATGGGCTTTCCGCCCCCCATGTTCTGCCGGAAGCCGCTGACCGAACCGTCCACGCCGGGCATGGCGTTCACGAAGGGGCGGATGCGGTCCGCCATCTCAATGGTGGAGGGGCGGCCGGGATCTTCGGTGAAATAGGCCTCGATGGTCGCCTTGTGGGTCCCCTGGTTCCGTCCCGAGGCGCCCACGGTGGAGACGACATATTTCAGCGAGGGAAGGGTCTGCCTGATGTGATCCTCGATTTCCTTCGCCCGTTCCCGGGTCACGAACACCGGGGTGTTGCTCGGCAGGGTGATATTGACCGTCATGACACCGCTGTCGGTGCGGGGCATCATCTCGGAACCTATAAGCCCACCCATTTTGAAGGCCCCTAAGGTGAGCCCCAGGAAAAGAAATATGGTAATGACAGGATGGGCAAGAGCCCGCCTCAGAAAGAAGAGGAACAACTCCTCGAAACCGGAGTAGACCCAGTCCCACCACCCGCAGAGAATGCGCCCGATCCTTGGAATTCCCTTGTCGGGCTTGAACCGTGCGGCCATGGACGGCGTGAGGGTCAGGGAGACCCACAGGGAGAAAAGGGTGGCGTACACGATGGTCATGGCATACTGCACCAGGAACTGCCCCGCGATCCCGCTCATGATGGCCACGGGCAGGAATACCCCGAGGTTCGTGGCCGTTCCCGCAATGACCGACAGGGAGATCTCCACCGTCCCCTTCTCCGCCGCCTCCTCGGGGGAGTACCCCATGTCCCGGAAGCGGTAGATGTTCTCGATGATGAGGATGGAGTTGTTCACCAGGACGCCCATGGAGATGGCAAGCCCCAGGGAGCTCATGATGTTCAGGGAGTAGCCGTGCATAGCCATGGGCATGAAGGTGGCGAAAAGAGCCACGGGCATGGCCACGGAGACGATGAACGTGGCCGAAAAACGCTTGAGGAAGAGGTACAGCACCGCCACGGTGAGCAGGATGCCGAAACCCATGTCCCGCAGCACGTTCTTCACCGAGGACTCGATGAACTTCGTGTCGTCGAAGGGGATCTCCGCCGTGAAGTCCGGCATGGTCTTCAGTATTTTGTCGAGCTCCTTCTTCACGAGCTCCCCCGCCCTCACCACGTCGGAATTGGGGCGGGCGCTGATCCGGAGCTGCACCACCGAGTTTCCGTTGACCCGGGCGATGGAGCGGACATCCTGCTCGCCGTCCACCACCGTTCCCAGGTCCCGGACCCGCACCGGGTTGCCCGATGCCGTGGGGATCATGATGTTCTCCAGTTCTTCGACCCGGTTGAACTCGCCGATAAGGCGGAGCCACGTCTCGTCCTTCTCCTGGGTGATGTAGCCGGAAGGATTGGTGACGTTGTTTGCCGCCACCACCGCCGCAAGGGTCTGGATGCTCACCCGGTATTCATTCAGGGCCACGGGGTCCAGCAATATCCGAACCTCCCTGTCCCGGCCCCCCGTCACGCTGGTCTGGCCGACCCCGTCCACCCTGGAGAGACGGGGAACGATGTTGTCCTCGATAACCTTCTTCGCTTCCTTCTCGG
>JAPXRK010000021.1:4022-12519 GCA_033813575.1 Synergistales bacterium | reverse complement strand
GGAAGGAACTCCTTTTCACCGGGGCCGGCGACGGGAACGCCGAAGGGCATCTGGGCTATCAGCCGCCACTCGGCGGGGATGTCCCACTTCTTTCGGACATCTTCTTCAACAACGGGAGCGTAATGCTGCAGGGAGGTCCCGAATCCCTCGGACTCCAGCCCCGCCCAGACGATATACTGCAGCATCCCCGATGAATGGTCGGACCACATGGGGAAATGGGCTGCGTAGGTGGGGAACTGTTCCTGAAGTTTTTTTACGGGCCGTGAGTCCTCGAAGAAAAGGACCGTACCGTAGCCGCTTCCGAAACCATCGATCTTTTCCTCCGTGGGGGCGAACTTGTCCGCGGGGACGATCTTCCTTAGGGACTCCTTCACCATGGACCAGAATTCGTCGTGGGATTTCCCCAGGAGAAGCACCGCCCTCCCGCTCTGGGAATTGAACGCCGATGGGACATGCTTCACCGCAAAGCGGACGATCTCCTTGATCCTGTCGTCAGAAACGGGGCTCACCCTGGAAATGCCGTAGTGCGTCCTCCGGTCCTTCACCGCCGCAAAAAAATCCTTCATATTCTCTACTCCTCCTTCGAATTTTCTTCAATCCTGAGCAGCATTTTCTCCAGATTGTTTTTTTCCTGCACAGTAAAACCAGAAAAAAACCTCTTTTCGAGGGAACTCAAAATTTCTTCCAGAACAGGTTTAAGGCTCCAGCCTTTGTCGGTGAGCCGTATATAGGAAACGCGGCCGTCTCGGACATCCCTTTCCCTGGTGACATACCCGCAGCGGGCAAGCTTCTCCACAAGCACCGTCACGGTGGGCTTTGTTTTCCGGATCTCCCTGGCGAGGTCCCCCATGGTGAACTCCCTCCCTGAAAAAAGGGCCGTGAGAAGCTCTCCGTGGGAGGGAACAAGGCATTCTTTCTCGCATTCCGCGAAATAGCCGGAGATGAAATGGTGTATCGAATCATGAATTCCGCCGATGTGGCGGATGATCTGTTGTGTTTTTTCCATGGCATATATATTAGTTCGACATCTAACCTTTGTCAAGTCCCCTGTTTCTCTCTGTGGTAACATTAGAAGTCAAGGACATCAGGGAAAAGGGAGGTCGGCAAGCCCGTGGCCTGGAGGATACTGGATCACACTGCTGATGCTGGCTTCGAAGCTGAGGCGGACACCATGGCCGAGGTCTTTCTTGATGCCGCCGAAGTGTTCCTCTTCATCGCCGCAGGACTTGCACCCCGGGATTTTCCGGAATCAGATGAACACGACAATCTTTTTCTTTCCGCCGCCGACGGAGAAGAACTGGCAGTTTCCTGGATCAACGAACTGATCTTCCTGGCAGAAACGCGGTCGGCAATTTTTCTTCCCCTGCAGATCACGATATCCCTCGCTCCTCCGTCCCTAGCAGCCCGGGGCAGAACCGTTCCCCTCAACCGACTGGTTCTGCCGGTCAAGGCCGCCACGTACGGAGGGCTCGTACTCCGGACTTCCCCCCGTCCTTTTCTGAGGATGTTCCTCGATCTCTGACAGGGAGGTGAGCATGATGAATCCTTTTCTCAGGCGCATCGACCAGTGGCGCCTTCTCCTCGAAACCGGCGCCGTGCCGGGAATGGCCGTTCCGGGACTCATTTACGCCGATGACTACATAGAATCCCTTCTCGAGGGAGAGGACGTGCTCTCCCAGGTGGCCAACGTGGCCTGCCTGCCCGGCATTGTGGGGTACAGCATGGCCATGCCGGACATCCACCAGGGGTACGGTTTCCCCATCGGCGGAGTGGCGGCCTTCGACGTCTCCGAAGGGGTCATATCCCCGGGAGGCGTGGGGTATGACATTTCCTGCGGCGTCAGGCTCCTCGCATCGAAAATCCCGGCGGACGAGTTCCGTCCCCTGGCGGACAGGGTGCTGGCCGCCCTCTTCTCCGCCGTTCCGTGCGGGGTCGGCTCCGTAAAAGATTCTCTCGGCGTGAAAGAACTGGACAGGATACTTGAGGAAGGAGCGGTGAGGATCGTCCGTTCCGGCAGGGGAACTGAAGGCGACGTCCGGTATATTGAGGAAGGGGGCTGCCTTGAGGGAGCCCTCCCGTCAGCGGTCTCCGCACGGGCGAAGGAACGGGGCAAAGGGCAGCTCGGAACCCTGGGTTCGGGCAATCACTTCATCGAGGTCCAGGAAACGGAAGAACTCTTCCTTCCGGATAGGGCGGCCACCATGGGGCTCTCCGGGGGCTGTGTCACCGTGATGATCCACTGCGGCAGCCGGGGCCTGGGACACCAGGTCTGCGACGATTACCTGAAGGTCATGCGGGGCGCCATGACGAAGTACAGGATAGCCGTGCCAGACAGGCAGCTATGCTGCGCTCCCGTTGATTCTCCGGAAGGCCGACAATACCTCGGGGCTATGAAAGCGGCGGCGAATTTCGCTGCCGCAAACCGGCAGGCCATTGCCGAAGCCGTCCGGGGCGTATTTGCCAGGTTCTTCCCTGGGGAAAAACTCATAACCGTCTACGATGTGAGCCACAACCTTGCATCCATTGAGAACCATGTCTGGGAGGGAAAAAAGAGGCAGCTCTGCGTTCACCGGAAAGGGGCCACCCGCGCCTTCGACGGTCTTCCTGTGCTGATCCCCGGAAGCATGGGTACGGCAAGCTACGTCCTGGAAGGGACACCGGGGGCGGAAAGGGAAACCTTCGGCTCGGCGTGCCACGGCGCGGGAAGGGTGCTCGGGAGGAACGAGGCCATCCGGAGAACGTCAGGAAGGAACATCCCGAAGGAACTCTCCGCCAAAGGCATATCCGTCATGGCTGAAAAGGCCGGAACGTTGGGAGAAGAAGCCCCGGAAGCCTACAAGGACGTCTCTGCGGTGGTGGAAGTAGTCCACGGTGCGGGCCTCGCCCGGAAAGTGGCCCGGCTCCGGCCTCTTGCGGTCATGAAGGGCTGATGGACCGGCGTTCACCCTCCAGAAAAGCGAGAGCGTTCCCCGAAAGGAACCCGTCAGCTGCGGCGCCGGAAACACCGGAAGCATCGAGCAGCTTTTTGTATCGGGGGAAGGAAAGAATGGGATAGTCGGAACCGTAGAGGAGCTTGTCCCCCACCCCGGCGGCGGCCATGGCGGAAAGGACTGCCGGCTCGTAGAGCCAGGGCCACGCGGCGGAATCATACCGGGCGTTGGAGAGATAGAGCTTCATTTCGGGCATGAGTTCGTACATCCACAACCCGCCGCCGAAATGGGCAAAGACCACCCTGGTCTCGGGATGGTGGATACAGAATTCCGCAGCCTCCCTGGGGCCAACGTTGCCTTTGCCCGCATAGTCATGGCCTACAGGCTCCGCTGAATGGAACATAAGGAACATATCAAGCTCATGGGCCGCTCCCGCGAGCCGCCACGTTTGCCTGATGTCCGCAAGGTCGAGGTTCTGGCCCTGGGGGAAAACCTCCCCAATGCCCACTAGGCCTGCTTCCCTGCACCGGAGGATCTCGAGGTCGCTTCCCCGGGCCATGGGCGGCACCACGGCGAGGCCGCGGAAACGACCGGGAAACCTCCGTACCGTTTCGATGACATAGTCATTGCAGAGTGCACACAGTCCCAGGTCCTTGAAAGCAAAACCAAAGATCCATGAAACGTCCACCCCGTCCCTGTCCATCTGCTCGACCACATCTTCGGCCACAGCCCACTTATGGACCTTTCCTCCGATGAGCAGGGAAAAGTGTTCCTCTGTCCGGGCTATTCTCTCCGCGTCCCGGATGACCTCGGGAGGGTACACATGGACATGGCAGTCGACGATCATGGCAAACCTCCGGCAAAAGGGTAAAAAAAGAAGGCGGAGCGATGAACGCTTCGCCTTCAGTATAGCTGAAAACCGAAAAAGGGAAACTACTTGACTTCGACTTCGGCGCCGGCCTCGACAAGCTTCTTCTTGATCTCTTCGGCTTCTTCCTTGGTGACGCCTTCCTTGACAGCCTTGGGAGGATTGTCGACAAGTTCCTTGGCTTCCTTCAGGCCAAGACCGGTAAGCTCGCGGACAACCTTGATCACGTTGATCTTGTTTGCGCCGGGGGCTTTGTAGACCACATCAAATTCGGTCTTCTCTTCTTCGGCGGCTGCCGCGGGGGCGCCGGCCATAGCCATCATGGGCATAGCCATGGCAGGAGCGGAAGCGGAAACTCCGAACTTGTCCTCAAGGGCTTTCACGAGCTCGGAAAGCTCGAGAACGGTCATGCTTTCAATTGCCTGGATCATTTCATCACGGGTCATTCTGTTTATCCTCCTTGGATATGTATCTGCAATTTGTGTGCGCCTGGGCGCGGCCTTACGCTGCTATGCAGCCTGTTCCTTCTTTTCCTTGATCTGGTTGAGGCAGGTCGCCAGTCCCCGGATGGGACCGTTGAGCACCGAAAGGAACCCGGAGATCGGTGCTGCGATGGTGCGGACAACCTGTCCGACAAGGACGTCCTTGCTGGGAAGATCGGCAAGGGCGCTTACCTGGTCGACTCCCAGAATGGAATGACCGAGGGCCCCTCCCTTGAGAATGAAAGCCTTGTTGGTCTTGTCCCTGGAAAAATCCCGGAGTGCCTTTGCCACCGCGACGGGGTCGCCGTAGGCGAGAGCGAAGACGTTGGGACCGTAGGCCATGTCATCGGGGAAAGCTGTAAGCCCTTCCTGTTCCATGGCGATCTTCATTAGGGTGTTCTTGGCCACCTTCATTTCGCCGCCAGCGGCGCGGACCTGGGCCCTGAGAGCGGTGATCTGGGCGACGGTCATTCCCCGGTACTCGGCCACGAAGACCGCCTGGGTCTTGGAAAGCCTTTCACGCAGTTCTTCCACCTGTTCAAATTTTACTTGTGCCGGCATGTACTCACCTCCTTGCTGCGAGCTTTAAAAAAAATCCCGGGCACACCGGGCCCGGGATAAAAAGACAGCTTTTCAGCCGCATTTCAACCGGAACCTCGGCGGGCGGAACGGATCCATTGTCCCTTTTGGGGACCCGCTGTCTGCAGTTCACGCGGTATTTCGATTGTCAAAGGCCGGAGTTTTTGCCTATTCCCCGGCAATCTCCTTCTGGGCAGCCGAGGCATCAATCTTGATTCCGGGGCCCATGGTGGAGGCTATTGCAAAACTCTTGACATAGGTTCCCTTAACCGAAGCGGGGCGAGCCTTCAGAATCGACTGGAAAATCGTTTTGACGTTATCATAAAGCTGCTCTTCCGTAAAGCTCTTCTTGCCGACACCGTTGTGGACGATTCCGAACTTGTCGACCCGGAACTCTACCCGTCCTGCCTTGATCTCCTTGATGGCATCACCAAGCTCAAAGGTGACGGTTCCAGTTTTTGCGCTGGGCATGAGTCCCCTGGGGCCAAGGAGTTTCCCGAGGCGCCCCACCGATTTCATCATGTCAGGGGTGGCGATGACGGCATCAAAATCGAGCCAACCGCCGGAGATTTTCGCCACGAGATCTTCGCCGCCGACAAAATCGGCGCCAGCCTCTTCGGCTTCCTTCATTTTTTCCCCCTGGGCAAGAACGAGCACTCTCTTGGTAATGCCCGTACCGTGGGGAAGAACAACTGTGCTCCGGACCTGCTGGTCCGCATGCCGGGGATCCACCCCGAGGCGAAAATGGACTTCGATGGACTCGTCAAACTTCGCCGTGGCGGTCTCCTTGAAAAGGGCAATCGCTTCCTTCAGGTTGTACAGTTTACCCTTTTCGATCTTTTCAGTCGCTGCATGAAACCTTTTGCTCACTTTTGCCATTTCCTTTCCCTCCCGGTGGTCAAACGGCCCTAAGGCCTCCCACAAGTTCGTTGGTGCTAATCGACGATGTCGATTCCCATGGACCTCGCTGTTCCCTCCACCATGCGCATAGCAGCGTCAACGTCATAGGAGTTGAGGTCATCCTTTTTCATTTCGGCTATCTCACGGATCTTGGCCCTGTTGAGGGTAGCCACTTTCTTCTTGTTCGGTTCGCCCGATGCGGTCTCGAGTCCGGCCGCTTTTTTCAGAAGAACGCTCGCCGGGGGAGTCTTCAATATGAAGGTGAAGCTTCTGTCCGCAAAAACCGTGATGACTGCGGGAATGATGAGGCCTGCCTGGTCGGCGGTCTTCGCATTGAACTGCTTCACGAACTCCATAATGTTCACTCCGTGCTGACCAAGGGCAGGTCCCACAGGAGGAGCCGGTGTAGCCTTCCCTGCAGGCAACTGCAGCTTGATCTGCCCAATTACTTTTTTTGCCATTCCTCAAGATCTCCTCTCGTTACTGAAAGGGACATCCCAACAGGGAAAAAGAGGAGCCAAGAACTCTCTTGCCTCCCTGTCAAGCGCCTCTTTCGCGTTGAATATATAGCTAGAGCTTCTCAAGCTCCGTATAGTCGGTTTCGACAGCCGTCTCCCGTCCGAAGACAGTGACGGCGAACTTCACCTTGCCCTTTTCGGGAAGCACCTCCACAACAGGCCCGACCTGGCCCTCAAACGGACCGCTTTTAACTTTTATGGTGTCTCCTATGCGAAGGTTCAGTTCAATTTTCGGCTTCGCCTGCTCTTTCCCCACCTTGCCCATGATTTCCCGGACTTCCTTCTCCGTGAGGGGGATGGGATGGTTACCCGAACCGACAAAACCAGTGACGCCGGGAGTATGGCGAACAACATACCACGACTGGTCGTTTAGACGCATTTCCACGAGAACATAGCTGGGAAAAAGTTTACGGGTCACCTTCTTGCTTTTCCCGTCCTTCACCGACATACGCTCTTCAACAGGCACAAGAACGGAAAAGATCCTGTCCTCCATGCCCATCGTGGCGATCCTCTGTTCGAGATTCGCCTTCACGCGGTTCTCGTATCCCGCATATGTCTGAACTATATACCAGCGGCGCTCTTCAATGCTATCCATGCATGAAGGGGGTCTCGCGGCCCCCTCACCTCCCTGCCGATCTCTGAAGTGATCCTGGAACGCAACTGCCTGGACCGGCAGTGTTCATTAACTGAAAAGACGTGAAAGAACTCCCGTTAACAGCAGATCCACGAGTCCGAGGTAGGCGGAAACAAAAAGGGTGAAAGCAATTACCACCAGCGTGGAATACCACACCTGCTTTTTTCCTGGCCATGTTACCTTTTTCAGTTCGGCTCGGGCTTCTCTTACGAAGGTGAGGATATTTTCCACAACCTCGGCCTCCTATCATTTTAAATGGCAATAAAAAAATGGCAGGCCCGGCAGGACTCGAACCTGCAACCCCCGGTTTTGGAGACCAGTGCTCTGCCAATTGAGCTACGGACCTGCGAGCAGAGTGTATTTTACACTACTTGCCTTCTTTGTGCAAGGTGTGCTTGCCGCACCACTTGCAGAATTTATTGAGCTCCAGTTTCTTCGACTGCTTCTTCTTATTCACAGTCGTGGTGTAGTTCCGCCTCTTGCACTCGGTGCAGGAGAGGCCGACGATATCCGCCATAAATGGTTGCCTCCTCGAAGTTTAATTATTCAAGAATCTCGGTGACGACGCCGGCGCCGACCGTATGGCCGCCCTCGCGCACCGCAAAACGAAGACCCGGGTCCATGGCGATGGGCACGATCAGGTCCACTTCAAACGTCGCGTTGTCTCCCGGCATGACCATTTCCACTCCGTCAGGAAGCTTGATCCCGCCGGTCACGTCCGTCGTCCGGAAGTAGAACTGCGGCTTGTATCCCGCAAAGAACGGCGTGTGACGGCCGCCCTCTTCCTTCTTCAGCACGTACACTTCCGCCTTGAACTTCGTGTGCGGCGTGATCGATCCTGGCTTCGCCAATACCTGACCGCGCTCCACTCCCTCCTTGTCCACTCCCCGAAGCAGCACACCCACGTTGTCTCCTGCCATGGCGCTGTCAAGGATCTTACGGAACATCTCAAGGGAGGTCGCCACCGTCTTCGTCACGTCCGTCTTCATTCCCACTATGGCCACTTCTTCCCCGCCCTTGATCACTCCGCGCTCTACCCTGCCGGTGACTACCGTGCCGCGGCCGGTGATGGTGAACACGTCCTCGATGGGCATAAGGAACGGCTTGTCAACTTCACGGACAGGCGCAGGAATGTAACTGTCGCACGCGTCCATGAGCTCCCAGATGCACTTGCTGATGGGGTCCTCGCGGGTCCCGTTCCCCTCTTCAAGCACCTTCAGCGCCGAACCGCGGATCACGGGGATGTCGTCGCCGGGGAATTCGTACTTGCTCAGCAGCTCCCGGACTTCCATCTCCACTAGATCAAGTAGCTCGGGGTCGTCCACCTGGTCCGTCTTGTTCATGAACACCACAAGGGCCGGCACGTTCACCTGGCGGGCAAGAAGCACGTGCTCACGGGTCTGGGGCATGGGGCCATCAGCAGCGCTCACCACGAGTATGGCTCCGTCCATCTGGGCCGCTCCCGTGATCATGTTCTTGATGTAGTCCGCGTGCCCCGGGCAGTCGATGTGCGCGTAGTGACGGTGCTCCGTCTGGTACTCCACGTGGGAGATGTTGATGGTGATGCCGCGCTCCCGCTCCTCGGG
>JAPXRK010000021.1:0-4012 GCA_033813575.1 Synergistales bacterium | reverse complement strand
GTGGCAAGGCACTTCGTGATAGCCGCCGTCAGTGTCGTCTTCCCGTGGTCGATGTGACCGATGGTTCCGATGTTCAAATGCGGCTTGGACCTCTCAAATTTCTCCTTCGCCATTGTTGATTCCCTCCTCAGAAAATTATCAGATGTAATTGTTTCGTCAGCCTTGCAGAACCTTCTCGGCTATATCCCCGGACACTGCCTCGTAGTGGTGGAACTGCATCGAGTAGGTCGCCCGCCCGGAAGTCTTGCTTCGAAGATCCGTCGCGTACCCGAACATTTCGGCGAGGGGGACGAAGGACCGGACGAGCCGCGTATTCATCCTGGTGTCCATTCCCTCGATCCGGCCTCTCCGTGAAGAGAGGTCGCCGATGACGTCGCCTATGTAGTCCTCGGGCGTCACCACTTCGACTGCCATGATCGGTTCCATGAGAACCGGACCGGCCTTCTTCATGGCCTCTTTGAAGCCCATGGAGGCTGCGATCTTGAACGCCATTTCGGAGCTGTCCACTTCGTGGTAGCTGCCGTCCACAAGGGCGACCTTCACGCCGATGACGGGATAGCCGCCCAGGATGCCGTTGTTCAGGGCCTCCTCAAGGCCCTTCTGAACGGCGGAAATATATTCCTTCGGCACGACGCCGCCCACGATCCTGTCCTCGAATTCAAAGCCGACGCCCTCAGGCAGGGGTTCCATCTCGAAGACCACGTGGCCGTACTGGCCGCGGCCGCCGGACTGGCGGATATACTTTCCTTCGGCCCTGGAGGAATTCCGCACCGCTTCGCGGTACGCAACCTGGGGACGGCCGACCTTGACGTCCACGCCGAACTCCCTCTTGAGCCGGTCCACGATAATCTCAAGGTGAAGCTCCCCCATGCCGGAGATGATGGTCTGGGAGGTCTCCTCGTCGGTCTTCACCCTGAAGGTCGGATCCTCTTCAGCAAGAGCCACGAGCCCCTTGGTGAGCTTGAGTTTGTCGTTTTTCGTGGCAGGTTCCACGGAAAGGGATATGACCGGTTCCGGGAACACGAGGTTTTCAAGCACTATCGGGTGCGTCTCGTCACAGAGGGTATCGCCGGTCCGGGTGGATTTCAGCCCCGGAAGGGCGATGATCATGCCGGCCTCAGCCTCGTCAAGCTCTTCCCTCTTGTTGGCGTGCATCCGAAGTATGCGGCCGACCCGCTCCCTGCAGTTGTTCGTCGCATTGAACACCGTGGAGCCCTTGGTCAGTTTGCCCGAGTAGACCCGCGTGAAGACGAGCCGTCCGACGAAAGGGTCGACCATGATCTTGAAGGCCAGGGCGGTGAAGGGCTCTGCGAGACTGCTGGCCCGGGTGACCTCTTCCAGGGAGTCGGGATTCGTCCCGGTCACCGGAGGAAGGTCCACAGGGCTCGGGAGGTAGTCCACCACCGCATTCAGAAGCATCTGGACTCCCTTGTTCTTGAAAGCGGAGCCGCAGATGACGGGAACGATCTTCAGGCCGACGGTACCGGCCCGGATCGCTTTCTTAATCAGCTCGACGGGAACATCCTTCCCATCGAGGTAGAGAGCCATGACCTCCTCGTCGTAATCGGCGAGAATTTCGACCATGGCGTCCCGGGCCGCTTTCACCTCTTCCTCCATGGAAGAAGGAACCGGCACCACATGGGGATCGGTGCCGAGGTCGTCGGTAAACTGGATACCCCGCAACTCCACGAGATCCACCATGCCGGTGAAGCTGTCTTCAATGCCGATAGGGAGCTGAATGGGAACAGGCCTGGCTCCAAGCTTCTCCTTGATCCCCCGGACGACGTTGTCAAAATCGGCTCCGATTCGGTCCATCTTGTTCACGAAGGCGACTCTGGGAACATGGTACTTGTCCGCCTGGCGCCAGACGGTCTCCGACTGGGGCTCGACCCCACCCACGGCGCAGAAGACGGCAACCGCTCCGTCAAGGACCCTCATGGACCGCTCGACTTCCACGGTGAAGTCCACGTGGCCGGGCGTATCAATTATGTTGATAAAATGATCTCCCCAGACACACGTAGTGGCGGCGGAGGTTATGGTGATCCCCCGCTCCTTCTCCTGCTCCATCCAGTCCATGGTGGCCGCGCCTTCATGGGTTTCGCCCATTTTGTAATTCTTTCCGGTGTAGAAAAGAATCCTCTCCGTGGTCGTCGTCTTGCCCGCGTCGATGTGGGCGGCGATTCCGATATTGCGGATTCTTTTCATCTCAAGTGTCTGCATAGCTACCACCAAGCCTCGTTTCCATCAGTTTGCCGCATGCAAATTCCTGCGCTTCGTCCCGGACTACCAGCGGTAGTGGGCGAACGCGCGGTTTGCCTCCGCCATCTTGTGGGTGTCTTCCTTCTTCTTTATGGAACTTCCCTCACCCTTGTATGCATCCATAAATTCCCTTGCAAGCCGCTCGGCCATGGGCATGCCCTTCTTTGCCCTGGAATAGCTGAGAATCCAGCGGATGCAGAGGACCTGGGCCCGCTCGGCGGGAACTTCCACGGGAACCTGGTAGGTTGCGCCGCCGACCCTGCGGGGACGCACTTCAACGAGAGGCCGGACATTTTCCATGGCCTTCTTGAAGACCTCGAAGGGCTCGGTGTTCAGTTTTTCCCCGGCGATGTCCAGCGCCCGGTACATAATCTTTTCAGCAACGCTCTTCTTGCCTTTCCGCATCAGGCTGTTGATGAACTTTGCCAGTGCGGCGCTGCCGTACCTTGTGTCCGGCAGACTCTGACGCTTCTTGACATGCCCCTTACGCGGCATAGGTCAACCCCTCCTCAAAAAAAAAGCTCGAACGCCGCAAACCCTACTTGGGTCTCCTGGCGCCGTACTTGGAACGGGATCTCTTCCGATTCTCCACGCCCCCACAGTCAAGGGTTCCCCGAATGATGTGATACCTGACACCGGGAAGGTCCTTCACTCGCCCGCCCCTGACGAGCACAACGGAGTGCTCCTGCAGGTTATGGCCGATTCCGGGGATGTAGGACGTTACCTCGATCCCGTTGGTGAGGCGAACACGGGCAACCTTTCTCAAAGCCGAGTTGGGCTTCTTGGGGGTTACGGTGTACACACGGGTGCAGACACCCCTCCGCGCAGGATTTCCCTGCAGTGCGGGAGCATCGGTTTTCCGCCTCTTTTCCTCGCGGCCATGCCGGATAAGCTGGTTAATAGTCGGCACACAACTTCCTCCTTCCATTTGTTCTTTTCTATCGGGCTTGAGGGCCCGTTTATCTTTCAATCCCCGCGACAGAGGCTCCGCGGCTTATGGCGCACGCCCTGCCCAGCCGGACCATATCGCTGACTCTTTCCACGGGGATATCCTGTCTCCGCGCTTCCGCCTCGAGGGGGCCGACCATGGCCGGGTCGGCATCCTCGGCGATGAAAAGTTTCGCCAACCTGCCTGCTTCAAGCTTCCGCCTCACCTGACGCTCTCCCGTGACTCTCTCGGGAACTGCCAGCTCGTTTAAAGGCAAAAGAATCCCTCCTGTGCAAAAGCACCAAGGAATAATAACAAAAGGGCGGGATTTGTGTCAAGCTGGACTTTTCCCGCCCTTGTTCTCTCCGGTTTTCTTTTCCGCCTATTCCCGGTCTGCCGCTTCGGTCATTTTCCCGGCGGATGCCTTCGCCTGGGCGACCCTGATGGCCCTGAATCTTTCGACGCCCGTTCCGGCAGGGATGAGATGGCCGATGATCACGTTTTCCTTCAGACCCTCGAGGGGATCGATTTCCCCCTTGACCGCCGCTCCGGCAAGAACCTGGGCCGTCTGCTGGAAGGACGCCGCGCTGAGGAAGCTGTCCGTGGCGAGGGCCGCCTTGGTGATGCCGTGAACGAAGGGCTTCACCTTCGGGCCTTCCCGGAGCTTCCGGACAAAGGTCACCCGCTGGATGATCTTCTTTTCGTCCTTCCGGGGGCCGCCCATGGGACGGACCACCACTTCCTGCAGGTCGGGGCACCCGGCGAGGGCATCGATCACGGACTGGTTGACTTCGGCGCCGGCTTCCGCGAGGATATGTCCCTTCC
>JAPXRK010000020.1:736-12548 GCA_033813575.1 Synergistales bacterium | reverse complement strand
GGCTCGGAGATGTGTATAAGAGACAGGAAGGAGACGGTGTATTTCCCCGTGGGCACGCTCTCGACCACCTGGCCGCTGTCGAACGTCTTCCCGTCAAAGCTCCACTTCGCTTCCTTCGGACCGTCGATTGTGACGGTGACAGACCCGGTCTCCGGGGGAACGACATCCGGAGACTGAACCGCCCCGGAATCGGCCCCCTTTGTGGCCGGAACTTCCGGGGCTGCCCCGGCTGACGCCGGAACGTCAGGACTCACCTCTTCAGCGGAAAGAGGCAATGCCTGGAAAAGTCCGCCAAACAGAATAAGTGCTGCTGCCAGGACAAATAAAGACCTCGGGAAAACAACGCGCAATTGATGGAGAAAACGCATTCTCACTGCAAACCACCTCCGGATTCGAATGGTATGTGACTGGTCCGCCTTTCGGAGCGCCAAAAACAGTTTTTTGAAATAGTTCTTTCACACCCCGATTTTCCAACGAGGAAACCGAATATTTCCCGCACGTACAGAAAGAACGGGAAGAAAACAGACAGGCCGGGAGCATGAGCCGTTGTGATGAAGTATAGTGCATCCCCCGATTTCGTCAATATTTCAAGAAAAGAGAGATAAAATCCCAGAAAAAGACAGTCACTTTCCGGGAACCCCGCCCTCTCTGGCCATGAACGGCCGGGGAGGAAGGATCAGCGCAGATGCATGCAGTGATATCACCTTCTGTTCCGCATCCGCGCAGGATGAAACCTTTTCCCTGCCGCCCTCTCCCCTCATGTTCCATGCTTTGATTTTATCCGAAAAAAAAGAAAGGGGAAAGACTACAGCAGTCGCTCCCCCTTCTGGACGTAAATCTCAATTCCCGTCCGGCGGACATAGTCATCGTTGAGAAAGGACTGGAATTTCTCCCTCAGCGGGGAAAGCATCTCATCCCCGCAGAGAAACTGTACCGCCCAGTTCTTTCCGGGGAAGACGGCATCGTCCCACCGGGTTCCCTCTCCCTGGTTATCCTTGCGGAGAACGTTCCGCCAGACCGAGTAGGTGGAAACTCCTATGGAATCAAGCATCTCGGTAATTTCCCGCCCCAGCGTCTCGCCGGCATGAATCCAGACCAGGTTCATGAGTTCGTCACCGCCTCCCTGAATCTTCCTTTTTTCCTCAGCTTTTCTTCGAAGAGGCTGTATATCACCGGGACAAGAACAAGGGTTACCAGGGTGGAGATCATGAGCCCTCCCATAACGGAGACTGCGAGAGGCTTCCACAGCTCCGCACCCATGGCGCCGCTCACCGCCATGGGAAGCATGCCGAAGAAAGTGGTGAGGGTGGTCATGAGGACTGGACGGAGTCTTCGCCCACCGGCACTGACAAGGGCTTCCCGAAGAGGAGTCCCCCTCGCCCGGAGAAGGTTCACGTAGTCCACCAGCACGATGGCGTTGTTCACCACGATGCCTACAAGCATGACGATCCCGAGGAGGCCCTGGAGGGAAAGATAGAGTCCCGTAAGGAGGTAGGCGAAGGCAACGCCCGTAAGGGCGAAGGGGATGCTGAACATGATGATGAACGGGTCAAGATAAGCCTCATACTGCCCGGCCATGACCATGTAGACCAAGAGCACTCCCAGGAGGACGAGAAGTCCCATCTGCCGGAAGGCGTCTCCCTGTTCACGGATCTGTCCGCCGAACTCGACGGTGACGCCCGAAGGAATGTCCATTTCAGCCACCGCAGCCTGTGCGTCTTTCGTAACTTCTCCGAGGGATCGCCCGTGGACGTTCGCTTCAACCACCACGTAGCGCTGCTTGTTCTTTCTCTGGATCTCCGGTGGGCCTGCCGTGTCCCGATACGACGCCACCGTGGAAAGACGCACCATTTTCCCCGAGGCGGAGGGAACCATGAGACGGTCGAATATTTCCCGGGAGTTGCGTTGTTCTTTCCGGAGCCGGAACCGTATGGGATAGTCGTCCTCTCCTTCCCAGAAGTTTTCCCCCGTTTCGTGCCCGTAGAAGTACGTCCTGAGGGTTCCAGCCACGAGATAGGTGTTCACGCCCAGGAGGGACGCCTTTTCCCGGTCCACGTCCACCCGGATTTCCGGCCTGTTCTGTTTCTGGCTCAGGCTGACGTCCACAGTGCCGGGGATGGTGCGGAGAAGGTCCGCGATTCTGCCCGACAGGCGGACCACCTCGTTGAGGTCATCGCCGAACACTTCTATGTTCAGGGGCTTCGCGCCGAGGAACATGGACTTGATGGGAGACGTGACGAGCACGTTGAGCTTTTCGATGCCGGGCTGGTCCCGGAGCCATGACCTGAGTGACTCCCCCACCTCGAAAGCGGTGCGTTTCCGGAGGCTTTTGTCCGCCAGCTTGATTCCCACGTTGCCGATGTTCGGCCCCGCCTGCTGCCCTGCGGCGACGGCGAATCCCTTATCGTCCCTTCCGTCGTAGCCGAAGACGTTGATGGCTTCCGGAACGGCTTTCCGGGCATGCTCGATTGTGCGGAGAACCAGGCTGTCGGTCGCCTCTATGTCCGTTCCTTCCGGAAGGGTCATGGTGATGGTGATTTCTCCCGTGTCGGGGTCCGGAGAGAGCTCCGTGCCGATGAACCGGAATCCCGCAAAGGTGAGCCCGAGGAGGACCAGGGAGACGAGGATCACCATTTTCCGGTTTTCCAGCGACCATTCAAGCACCCCCTCGTATCCCCTTTCGAGCCAGAGGATACCTGCGTCCGTGTAGCGGTGGAGCCGAAGCCGGTCTTCCTCACGGCGGAAGAAGAAGCTGCCCATCATAGGGATGAAGGTGAGACTGACAAAGAGTGAGGCCGTCACCGCCGCCACCATAACCACCGTGAGGGAGGAAAAGAAGACGCCAACGAGCCCCCGGATGAAGGCGAGAGGAAGCAGCACCACCACCGTTGTGAGGGTGGAAGCCACGAGAGCGGACTGCACCTCCGCGGTGCCGATGACGCAGGCGACGGATCGACGGGCTCCCTTTTCGATATGGTAGACCACCTGGTCGGTGGAGACGATGCAGTTGTCCACCACCATGCCGCTGGCCATGGCCAGGGCGGAGAGGGTGAAGATGTTGATGGTGTAGTCCAGCTCTCCCATGAAGATGAAGGTGATTATCAGCGAAAAGGGGATGGCACCGCAGACGATGAGGGAGGCTGAGAGGCGCTTGAGAAAGAGCCAGGTAACGGCGAAAACCAGGAGGACGCCCGCGAAGAGAGAACCGGTAAGGTTGTTGATGGAGTTGAGGATGAACTCGGAGGTGTTCATTCCGATATGGAACTCCACGTCCGAGGGAAATTCTTTTTCTTTCAGCTCTTCCAGCCGGCTTATCACCGCCCGGGAAACCTCCACAGTATTGGCGTCGCTGGTTTTGAGGACGGCCATGATGACCGCCTCCCGGTCGAAATGGTAGCCCCTGAGATCCCGGTCCTTGTATGTATCGTGCACCTCCGCCACGTCGGAAAGGTGGACGTGGCGGCCGCCGGCAACTCCCACCACGGTCCGCCTGATTTCCTCCACCGAGGTGTATCGGCCGGGAACGCGGACGTAGTATTCCGTCCGGCCCTGCTTCAGCGATCCTGCAGGTACGTTGAGATTTTCCCGCTCCACGGCGGCGATGACCGAAGGAATGGGGATGCCGAAGGCCTCCACTTTTTCCGCGTCGATCCGCACCTGGATTTCCCTCTGCTCCCCTCCGTAGACCAGGATCTGCCCCACCCCGGGGATCCGGGAGAGGTTCTCCACCACTGTCTTCTCGACGAAGTGGTGGAGCCCGTCCCAGGACCGTTCTGCGGTGAAGGAGAGGGTGAGGAAGGGGATTGTTCCGGAGGTTATGCGAAGGAGGATGGGCTCTTCCGCATCGTCCGGGAGGTCCCTCCTGGCGAAATTGACGGAATCCCGGACGTCCCCCATCTTCACGTCCAGGTTCACGCCCCATTTGAACTTGACGGACACAACGGAGATGTTGTCCATGGACTTGGAGAAAATGGTGTCAACTCCCTCGATGAGAGAGACCTTGTCCTCAACAACCTTTGTGACCCGCTGCTCCACGTCGCTGGCCGAGGCGCCGGGCCAGGTGACGAGGACGTTCACCACCGGAGGCTCGATGTTCGGAAGCAAGTCGAGCTTGAGCCCGAAGAAGACGATCCCTCCCACGAGAATGACCGCGAGAAAGACCATGAGCATGGCGACTCTGCGGTTGACGGAAAGTTCCGGGAGATTCATTTTTCAGCCGCCTTCACGGGAGTGCCGTCCCTGAGCTTTTCAGACCTGGCGGCGATCACCGCCTCACCATTCTCAAGCCCGGAAAGAACTTCCAGGAAATTGTCCCTCTCTGCGCCTGTCTCTATGACTCTCAGTCGTGCCACGCCGTCGGAGACGACGTAACAGACCGATTCCCCCGTCCCCGCCATTCTGCCCACAGCCTCGAGAGGAAGGGCTGCACCCTCCCTGACGCCTGTCAAAATGGTCACCCTGGCATACATGCCCGGAAGGAGGGAGTCTTCTGCGGAAAGGAGGACGTCTACCCTTCCGGTGCGGGTGACGGGGTCGAGAGAGGGGTGAACCCTGGAGACGGCGGCTTCGAACCTCTTCCCGGGAAAGGCGTCCACCGTGACCAGCGCCTTCTGCCCTTCCTTCACCCGGGGGAAGAGCCGTTCGGGCACCGTTCCCGAGACTTTCACTCTCTCCCGGCGGGCGAGTATGAAGGCCGGCGACTGGGAAACGGTGTCCCCGGGGTCAATGTGACGGGTGAGGACCACCCCGGAAATGGGGGCGGTGATGGTATGGTATCCTAGCAGAATTTTCTGCTGGTTTAGGGCCGCCCTGGCCTCCTGGACCTGCCGGGCAGCCATCCTGGCTTCTCCCTGGGCACGATCGTACTGCTGACGGCTCACCACTTCTTCTTTGTAGAGTCCCGAAATGCGTCCGAAATCTGCGGCAACGGTTGAAGCGTAGCTCGAGGCACGGCCGAGCGCCGCCTCTGCCTGGAGGATCTGCTGGCGGAGCAGGCTGTCGTCCACGATGGCCAGAGGATCTCCTTCCTTGACGGAATCCCCTTCGGAAACGAAGACACGAAGGACCGTTTTTCCCGGCACCTTGCAGACCACGGCGGCTTTCTCCTCCGGTTCGATGCCGGCGGCGAAAGACACCTTGTCCTCGAAGGTCAGTTTTTTGAGGAAGACCGTTTCCACGGGAAGGACTTCCGGGGCGGGAGCACCGCTTCCCGCGGTTTCCTTCTCGTGCCACCTGTAGATGATGAGTCCGCCGAACAGGAAAACGAAGAAAAGAAGAGCGATTGTTTTTTTCATTCCGCTGCCTCCCGGAAAAATGCTTTTCCTGTATTACCCATGGCCCAGTCGATTTCAACCCTGGCTTTTTTCGAGTCGTACAGGCCTTCCACAAGCTGGTTCCTTGCGTTCGCAAGGGCCACGGACGCATCAAGCACGTCGATGTTGGTCCCCACCTGGGCCACGTAGCGTTTCAGGGCCATGCGATAGTCCTCTTCCGCCGCCGCCACCATGGCCTTTCCCACCTCGATCCTCCTGAGGGATGACTCGAAGTTCGTACGGGCTACGGAGATTTCGAGCTCGATCTGCCGCTTCAGATCCTCGGCCTGGTGAAGCAGTTCTTCCGCCGCGGCCTTCGCTTCCCTGGCCCGGGAGGACGACTCGCCGCCGTCGAAGAAGGTCCAGGAGGCCTGGAGAGTAATCTTCCAGTCATCCATTTTTGAAGGGAAGAAGGTTTCGTCCGCCCTGTAGATCTCGCCGAAAAGGACAACCCGGGGGCCTCCGGAAGCCCTTGCCGCTTTCGCGGCAAAAAGAGCCGAATGCATGGCCCTGTCCAGAGCCCGCATCTCCGGCCGGGAGGCAAGGCCTTCCGCCACGGGGTCGGAAGGAAGGGGAGAAAAATCCCCGGGAGCATCTTCTGCCGGAAGGGTGAATGCCGGGCGGAGGGACGTTCCGACTGCCCGGGAAAGGCCGTGCCATGCCACGTCAACGGCGTTCATCGCCCGGATACGTCCCAGTTCGGCCTCTGCGACGGAGACTTCCACCCGGAGAACGTCGTTTTTCGCCACCACGCCGTTCCGGAAGAGAGCCTGCACCTGCCGGAGGTGTTCCTTTGCCAGGGAGAGAGTCTCCTCCGCTACGGAAAGTCTCCCGACCGACCGCCGCAGGTCGTACCATGCAGAAGTTACCGCCCACTCCACTCCCTGGGCGGTGCGCTTCTCCGCAGCCTCTACCCCCTCCAGGGCAAGGCGCCGGGAGTCCACGGAATACCGGACGGCCCCCCCGCTGTAGATGAGCTGGCTCAGCGTCAGGGCTGCCTTCCAGGTGGTCCGAAAGCCGGCCTGGGCATACCCGACCTGCTGTCCTCCTATGAAAACGGGATGGAACGGATCCTTCTCTGCCGTCTGGTAGAGAAGGGATACTCCAAGCTGGGGCAGCGCCGGGGCAGCCGCCTGGTGTATCCGCTCCCGTGCCTGGGCGATACGCTGCCGTCCGGCGGCCAGGACGGGGTTGTTAACTGCGGCCAGGGAAAGGGCTTTTTCAAGGGAAAGAGGCTCCGCCCCGTGTGCCGCCTGCCCCTGCATAAGAACCAGGAGGAGAAGACACACAAGGGAGAGAACCCTACGGTTCATTGCCAATACCTCCCAGAACCGAACGGATGAGGAACCTCCAATTACGCCTGGCTTCTTCCCGCGTAATCGTAAGTTCGATGTTGAGAATGATGCCGTTCAGGATGCCTACGAACATGTTGACCAGCTCCCGGTGGCTGATCCCCCGGCGGGTAAGGATGTTCCCGGGAAAAACGGCTTCGATGACCGATATAGCGTCCTCGGTGATGGAGGCCCGGAGTGTGGTGACGAGTTCGATCATTTCCTCCCGGCCCCGCATGGCCTCGAGCTGAAGGTGAACGAAAAGAAGCCTGCAGACCGGATCTTCAGCGAAAATGTCGATGAGCCGCTCCCCCCGGGTGAGAAAGAAATCCATGGCTTCTCCGGGAGGCAGCTCGAGTCCGGGAGGCAGGACGATGCCCTTGAGCCGCTCCGCCTCTTCGGCCACAACTGCCTTGTACACTTCCCACTTGCCGGGGAAATACCAGTAGACAGCTCCCTTGCTGACTCCGGCGTTCCGGGTGATGTACTCCATGCTGGTTCCGTAAAATCCCCTGGCGGCAAATCCCTCCCGGGCCGCCCTGAGGATGGCTTTTCGCGATTCACTTGTTTCTTCAGCCACGATTATCCCTCCCGACCATTCGGTATGGACCACTTTACTCTATACCGAATGGTCGGTCAAGAAGGGGGGATAAAAAAAGGACAGGCCGTAGCCTGTCCCTGGAAATACCGTTCCGGTTGTCCTATTACCGCTTGGAGAACTGCCGAAGTCCACGGGCACCCTTCTGGCCGAACTTTTTCCGTTCCACCATTCGGGAGTCCCTGGTAAGGAATCCGTTCTTCTTCAGAACAGGGCGAAGTTCAGGATTGAGCTTCAGAAGAGCCCTGGCGATTCCGAGACGGACTGCCCCGGCCTGGCCGGTAAGGCCCCCGCCGGTGGCGCGGACGAAAACGTCCACCTTTCCCTCGAGCCCGGCGGACTTCAGCGGCTGCAGGGCGTTGAGCTGCCATGCTATCCGCGGGAAGTAATCCTCCACTGTTCTTTCGTTGACTTTTATCGTCCCGTCGCCGGGGCGAACCCGCACGCGAGCCAGGGCGCATTTTCTTCTTCCGGTTCCCCAGCAGTATGCTGTATTCTGCATCGAGTCTTTTCCCCCTCCCCGAAATTTACACTTCTATGGCAACGGGCCGCTGCGCAGCGTGAGGATGCTCCGGTCCCGCATACACTTTGAGCTTCCTGTGGAGCTTGAGCCTGGTCCTGGGAAGCATTCCCTTGACGACCCGCTCCATGAGCTGCACAGGTTTCTTGTCCATCATTTCACCGTATGTTGCGGAACGGAATCCGCCAAGGAAACCTGTGTAGTGATGGACGGAGCTCTTGAGCCTCTTGTTGCCCGTGAGCTTCGCTTTTTCGGCGTTGATGATGATGACGAAATCGCCGCAGTCAACGTGGGGAGTGTACGTGGGCTTGTTCTTCCCCATGAGGATCTTGGCGACCTGGGAAGCAATACGGCCAAGGGGCTTGTCAGTGGCATCAACTATGTACCACTGGTGTTCGACCTTTTCTTTTACGGCCATAAAGGAACGACTGTCCGACATGGAATTTCCTCCTTCATTCTCTTTCCTGTTTCATTTTTCTATAGACAAAGATCACACAAACATCGATGGAGGAAGCGCCGCCCCAAGCATCTCGGGAACGTGGCAGGGGTCCCCGGGGGCTTGCTTTCTCCGCCGACGCGGCGAAATGATGCACGTTTCGACTCCGGTCTGTTATTTTACACGAACGAGCCGGGGATTATCAATCCTTCCCGGCAATCTTCCCCGTTTTGCCACGGGACGCCCGTCGATCTCCTTTATGTCCATGGTCATGTCGATGGGATTCGCGTGGGAGATGTAGCTTCCTACGCCGAAGGAGTCGGCTCCAGCGGCCGCGAGTTCCCGAATACGGTCGGGATAGAGCCCGCCGGAGGCGATGATGCGAACATGCCTGAACCCTGCGAGATCAAGACGATACCGTATTTCCCGAACGAGATCCGGCGATACGCCTCCCCGTTCTCCCGGCGTATCGAGCCTGACGGCGGAGAGTTTATCCCCAAGAGCCTCGGCGACCCGGAGGGTTTCCTCCGCTTCATCCTTGAAGGTGTCGACAAGGACAATCCTCTGGTCGCCTTCAGGCATGACCGCATCGTAATGCTTCGCCAGGGCAACAGTATCCCCAACGAGGAGAACCGCGGCGTGGGGCACCGTACCCATGGGGTCGATCCCCGCCAGCCGGGCGCCCAGGATGCAACTCGCTCCGCTGCAGCCTCCGACACGAACCGCAGTCCGCTCCATCACCGGCGCCACGGCCGGGTGGACGTGCCTGGCCCCGAAGCAGAGCACGGGCTTGCCTTCCGCGGCATCCACACATGCCTTTGCGGCAGTGGCCCAGGAAGTCGCGCTCGCGAGCATTCCAAGAAGCACCGTCTCGTAGAGGCCGAACTCCCCGTAGGGACCGGAGATCCGCACGAGGACCTCTTTGGGAGAGAAGGTGTCTCCTTCCCTGAGGGCTTCCACTTCCACGTTCCTGTCGCTCAGCAGGGTCATGACCTCTTCAAGGCCCGCGAAAACGCCGCTTTTTCGTGCAAAAACCTCTGCGGTGACCGGGGTGGACAGGCGCCCCGCATCCCTGAGGACATCCCGGGTCTTGACGAAGTATACATCAGTTGTAAAACCACCCATGATTTCTTCGTGGGTGGCGGAGTGAAGTCTTATTCCCTCGACAGTGTACTTCCGGACGTCCTCGAAGGAGTCAAGAGACCCGGAAGTGCCGCGGCGGTTTCCGGAATTCATGTCAGCTTAGTAAAGAACAAGAATGATGGACGTGACCATGAAGAGGCCGGTCAGAACCACGGTGATCTTCGTGAGGCCGGTAAACCGCTGCCACTGGCTTCCCCCCATATCGGCCTGGGTGCCTCCGCCGAAAATTCCGGCGAAACCGCCCTGCTTTCTCTGCTGCAGGAGCACTACGCCGGAGAGGGCGATGCAGAGCAGTATGTGGATAATACCAAGAAAGGTCTTCACGTTGCGCACCTCCTAAAAATAGGAACCAATTCCAGACAAGTGGTTATTCTATCATAGATGCACGGGAAAGGATATCCATCAAACGATATCCCGCCACGGCCCTGTGGGAAATTTTTCTTTTTTCCCTGTCAGGTATATCTCCGAAGGTTTCCTCGTACCCGCAAGGGGAAAAAACAGGATCATAGCCGAACCCGCGGGTTCCCTGCGGAACACGGACGATTCTGCCGGCGCACTCACCCTCGGTCAGGAGGCAGAGCCCGTCTGACGGGAAATAAAGGGCAAAGGACGCCACGTACCTGGCATACCGGTCTTCCTCACCGCCGAGCGCATCGAGAAGCCATAGTATCCGAGCCTGGTCGTTCTCCGCCACGCGGGCGGAATGGATTCCCGGCTTCCAACCGAGAACGCGCACCTCAACTCCGCTGTCGTCAGCCAGGGACGGGAGGCCGGTGTGAAGGGCCCAGGCCCTTGCCTTGAGCCGGGCGTTCGCGCCGTAGGTGCTGCCCGTCTCTTCCACTTCGAGGGAGGCATGGTCGGGTCCGAAGAGGATGGCCACCCCCAGGGGGGAGAACAGGTCGGCCACCTCGGCGAATTTTCCCCGGTTGCCGCTGGCGAAAAGGAGCCCCTCAGGAAAAAGACGTTTCGCCGTCTTCAATCCCGAGCGCCTCCTTCTGGAATTCGATGATTTCAAGGGTCCCTTTGGAGGCAAGGAGGAGGAGGCGAGACAGGTCCGCCCCGGTGAAGACGGAACCTTCCCCTGTCCCCTGTATTTCCACGTACTCCCCCCGGTGGTTCATCACCACGTTCATGTCCACATCAGCGGCGCTGTCTTCACGGTAGCAGAGATCCAGGAGGGGCGAGCCGGCCACCAGGCCCACGCTGACAGCGGAAAGAAAAAAACTGAGGGGCAGGACGGAGAAGGCACCCTGTTTCCTCAGGAACCGGAGGGCATCAAAGAGGGCGACAAATCCGCCCGACACGGCGGCCGTTCTCGTTCCGCCGTCAGCCTGGAGGACGTCGCAGTCGAGAATGATGGTTCTCTCGCCGAGGGCTTCCATGTCCACACAGGCCCTCAGGGAACGGCCGACAATGCGCTGGATTTCGGTGCTTCTTCCATCGGGCCCGCCCCTGGAGGTCGAGCGGGATATCCGGACGGAGGTGGACCTCGGAAGCATGGAATATTCGGCGGTCACCCAGCCCCGTCCCGATCCCCTGAGAAAGGGGGGCACTTTTTCATCCACCGTGGCGGTGCAAAGGACCCTGGTTTCGCCGAAAGAGGCCAGTACGGATCCCTCGGCAAAACGGGTAAAGTTCCTCTGGAAGGTGACGGAACGCAGTTCGTCGTTCCCCCTCCCGTCGACTCGAATCAACACGGAATCCGGGCTCATTGGGGGAGCTGCCAGGGAACCGTGAGGTCTACGGGCGTCCCTTCCCTGGTAACCTTGCCGTTGACCAGGAACCGGACCTTGGTAAGGGGAGGAAAGTTTTCCGTTATGGTCCTCACCACGGCGGTTATGAACAGGGTACTCTCCTTCGCCCCGAGTTTCGAAAGGGAGGAGATGAATGGCGCGTTCAGGTTGAAGAAGAGGGTGTCACCGCTCCGGAAGACGTTGAGCACTTTCATGTCCGGGGAAAAACTGCCCGGAACCAGGGAGAGAATTTTCCCGAATATCTGGCGGATGTCATCCTCCATAATGCCCGAAAGGATGTCCGTTTTCTCCGAAGCAATGGCCTCTTCCCTGGGGAAATACACCGTAAAGGCAACCTTTCGGGCATTCACCCGGATTTCAGCGCTTCCGTCTTCGAGGACTCCCTGGGCTTCCTGCCGGTCGGAGACCACGTCCTTCCGCATGAGAATATCCTTTTTATTGAGCATCCGCAGGGCAAAAGACGTTCCGACATACCCGGCTACGAAGCAAAAAACCACGACGGCAAGCCAGGCAATGATACGTATAAGGAGCGGAGCTTTTTTCGTTTCCGGCTCCTCGGTCCTCCTCCTTCTCACCGGCCGTCTTTCTTCCCGGAAGGGAACGGGTTCTTCGTCCGGTTCCCTCCGTCTCACTTCAAAACCATCATCAAAGTCGTCATATTTCCGGGGCATGACTGCATTCTCCTCCCTCGGTCTGAGTTACCCGTCAGGGTCAGTTG
>JAPXRK010000020.1:0-726 GCA_033813575.1 Synergistales bacterium | reverse complement strand
GCGTGCAAGGTATTCGGCAATTCCCCCGGCAAGGGAAGATGCCATTTTTCCCTGGTATTTTGTGTCGTTCAGCATCCGGGCTTCAGATTTTTCCGTGAGAAACCCGGTCTCGATGAGCACCGCAGGCATGGCGGCTCCCCGAAGCACGAAGAAGGGAGCCTGGGCCACCCGGCGCATCTTGAGGCCGCCCTGGGATCCTTCTTTGAAGAGGTATTCGGCAAAGCCGGTACTTTCGTTTATCTTCGCGTTCTGCTGCATATCACCGAGTATGCTCAGCAGCAGCCGGGTTTTTTTGTCAGCTGCCTTCGCTGACTCTCCATTGCTGCCCTCTGCGATTTCCCTGTTTTCGATGAGGGCGAGCTGCATGGCGTCCTTGTCCGTGGGAAGGGCCATGAGATAGATTTCCATTCCCGTGGCATGTTTGCCGGGGGGAAGGGCATTGGCATGGATACTGACGAATACGTCGGCATTCCACTTGTTTGCGAGGTCCGTCCTTTGCTGGAGGGTGAGGTAGATATCCTTGTCCCTGGTGAGCTTCACGTCATAACCAGCCTTTTTCAGTTTTTGGGAGAGAAGGCGGGAAATGGACAGGTTAACGTCCTTTTCACGGATGCCGTTGGCTACCGCACCCGGGTCTTTTCCGCCATGCCCCGGATCGATGACGACGATTTTCGGCCCCTTTTTCCGGTTCGGGTCCCTGACCTCCTGTACCCCGGGTGCAGTCGT
>JAPXRK010000019.1:6018-12884 GCA_033813575.1 Synergistales bacterium | reverse complement strand
TGCGACAGGCGCGGGGGCTCCGGCTCCGAGTTCTTCGACTTCGACTGAGTAGGCTGTTCCGTCTACGGTGATTCTGTATTTTTTGCTCATGGTGGTGTTCTGCCTCCTTGTTGGGTTTGGGGTGCCGTGCTTCCGGGCCTATTTCCAGTCCCGGCTGAGGCCGCCGAGGGCCTCCATGATGCCGACTCGCTTCCATTCCAGTCCGCCACGGGGGGCGAGGACCGCCGCTCCGCCGCAGGGACGGACCGAGGTGATGCGCGCTCCGGGCCCTTCGACGGCCGCGACGGCCGCGCTGATGACGGCCAGGATCCTGCCTTTGTCGCTTCCGCTTCCAGCCGCCACGGCGTGGGCTGCAGGCCCTGCCGCCGGTACCGGCGCGGGGGCGCTTCCGCTCCCGCCGCCCTTTTTCCTGTCAAGGCCGGCCGCCATGTACTTGATGCCGTAGATGATGCCGCTCAGGCCTCCCAGGACAAGGAAGACGACGCTGAACGCGATGATGGACATGGTGAAGGCGCCGCCGACTCCCTGGATCTGGTCGTGCAGTGGGGTCATTCTCTGGTTCCTCCTTTTCCGTCAGTGGGGCATGACGCCGTGTTTCCTCCGCGGGCGGAGGCTGCGCTTGGTTTCGTTCCCCGCAAGGGCCTGCCAGATTTCTTCCCTCGTGGCTTCGGGCAGGATGACCCGGTCGACGAGTCCCCGCTCCGCCGCGACGTAGGGGTTGGCAAAGGCCTCCCGGTAGTCTTCGATTTTCTTGCTCCTCATGGCGGTGCTGTCTTCCGCTCCTTCGATGTCTTTCCGGAAGACAATGTTCGCCGCTCCTTCGGCTCCCATGACCGCGATTTCAGCCTGGGGCCACGCGAGGACCATGTCCGCTCCCAATGCCTTGCTGCACATGCCGAGGTACGCCCCTCCGTAGGCTTTCCTGACGACGACGGTGATGAGGGGCACGGTGGCTTCGCTGTACGCGTAGAGCATTTTGGCCCCGTGCCGGATGATGCCGCCGTATTCCTGTTCGGTGCCGGGGAGGTACCCGGGGACGTCGACAAAGGTGACGATGGGGATGTTGAAGGCGTCGCAGTGGCGGATGAACCGGCTCGCTTTGTCCGAGGCGTTGATGTCGAGGCACCCGGCCATGTTGTTCGCCTGGTTGGCTATGATCCCGATGACTTTGCCTCCCACCCGGCCGTACCCCGTGAGGATGTTTTTGGCCCACAGCGCCTGGACTTCGAAGAATTCTTCTCCGTCGACGACTTTCCGGATGACGTCCCGCATGTCGTACCCTTTGTTGGGGTTGGTGGGGACGATGGTCCGGAGTTCCATGGTCCGACGGTACGGGTCGTCCGCCACCGGAACTTCGGGCGCGCTTTCAAGGTTGTTGAGGGGCAGGTAGCTCAGCAGCTTCCTGACCTGGGCGAAGCATTCGTCCTCGGTCTTCGCCGTGAAGTGGGCGTTCCCGCTTTTGGCGTTGTGCGCCATGGAGCCGCCCAGTTCTTCACTGGTGACTTCTTCTCCGGTGACCGCCTTGATGACCGCGGGGCCGGTGATGTGCATGATCCCCGTCCCTTCCACCATGAAGATGTAGTCCGTGAGCGCCGGGCTGTATACGGCTCCTCCCGCGGTGGGGCCCGCTATGATGCTGATCTGCGGGATGACTCCGCTGCTGATGGTGTTCCGGTAGAAGATGGCCCCGTATCCGTTCAGGGAGTCCACCGCTTCCTGGATCCGCGCTCCGCCGCTGTCGTTGATCCCGATGACCGGACACCCCGTGGACAGCGCAAGGTCCATGACCTTGCAGATCTTCGCCGCGTGCATTTCGCCTAGCGATCCGCCCAGCACGGTGAAGTCCTGGCTGTAGACGTACACTTTCCTCCCGTCCACAAGACCCCATCCCGTGACCACTCCGTCGGTGTAGTACTTCGTCTTCTCGAGCCCGAAGTTGGTGCACCGGTGCCGGACGTATTCGTCCAGCTCCACGAAGGTTCCGGCGTCCAGCAGCTTCCCGATCCTCTCACGAGCCGTCCCCTTTCCCTTCTCCTTCTGCTTCGCGACCGCCTTCGGCCCTCCGCCTCCCTGCGCTTCCTCGTGCTTCTTCAGCAGCTCCTCGCACAGCTCGTCAATTGTACGGTGTGACATGTACGGCACCTACCTTTCACTGATTTCCAACAGAATGCCTCCGGTGGACTTGGGGTGCACAAAAGCGATCTTCGCACCTCCGGCACCATACCGGGGCGTTTCGTCAATGAGCCTGATGCCCTTTTCCTTCAGTTCAGCGAGGGCGGCCTCGAGGTTTTCCACCCTGATGGCCAGGTGGTGGATCCCCTCTCCTTTTTTTTCGATGAACTTGGCCACGGGGCTTTCGTCCGAAGTGGCCTCAAGGAGTTCGATTTCAGTATCCCCTATGGGAAGAAAAGCCGTCTTGACTTTCTGCTCCTCCACTTCCTCAACGCCGGTGCACTTCACGCCCAGCGCCGACTGCCAGAAAGCCAGGGCATCGTCAATTGATTTGACGGCAATCCCGATATGGTCCACTACTGTAGGCTTCATTCGTAATTCCCCTTTCGATAATTTTCATTTGATGAAACAAACGCAGACGGGCAATATCTTATCAGAAAAGCGGAAAGAAGGACTTTCAAAAAGCATGGTATACTGTATACACCAATCAATCCTACTCCCCTTCTCCACTCCCCGTCTTATGCACCATCTTTATACACCCGGGAAAAAATGATATAGTATTCGTGACATGGAGGGAGGATGAGGCGGTGAACCTTGTAACCTGCAAGCTCTGCGGACGCTTGTTCAGCGCAGCCCGGGGGAAGATATGCGTAACCTGTCTTGATGAACTCGACGGTCTTTACCCGAAAGTCCGGGAGTTTCTCCGCGACCATTCCAAGGAGAATTTCAACGTTGAACAGATAGCGGACGGCATGGACCTGGACATCAGGTACGTCCAGGCTCTCGTTGAGCTCGGATACCTCGACAGGGGCATCGGAGAAAACCCTGAAGCAGAACAGGAACGAAAACGAAGAGAGGCACTGGCACGACAGCTCCAGGCATCCCTGGAAAATTCGGCATCTTCAAAGGCCGCCGAGGTTTCGGGGAGAATGTACGGCCAGCAGCGCTACGGCACCGAGAAGAAAAAATGAAATCCGGCGGGGGGAAGAGCCTGGGCTCTTCCCCTCTTTCCCATGTCAGATTATCTGCCGTCCGGGCCTGTAAATGAGCACGGAGCAGTGGGCGTACCGTGCCACATTGGATGCGGTGCTTCCGACGACAAGGCGCTCTATGGTACTCTGCCCCCTGTAGCCTATGACAATGAGGTTGAAGTCGTTCTCCCTTGCGTAGCTCATGATGATGTCCGAGGGATTGCCTTCCTTTACCACCATTTTGTACTCTACGTTTTCCAGTTCCGGAAGGTCCTCTTTTGTCTTCCTGAAATAGTAGTCCAGCTTTTTCCTGGCTATTTCCGCCACTTCCGCGTCGATTTCAGGAGGCAGCCAGGGTTCGTATCCCCGCCAGAGGGTCGGGTGAGGCAGCACGTGGATGAACTCCGCCTCGGCCTTGAGTCGGAGCGCCAAAGAACATCCGTAGGCGAACACCTCCTCGGACATCTTGCTCATATCGACCGCCACAAGAATCTTTCCGGACATGGGTCTCCCTCCTTGTATTTGTATTCCATTACTTCCCTCATGATCCTCTTCCTGTAAAATTATACGATATTTGCAGCCCCTTGTTTCATTTTTTTCTGAGAAACCTGTTGAAGTATGCTATAAATAGTGCCATATCCGGCTGTCGCCCTGGAGGAGGAAATAGCGTGGATTCCTGGTGTGTCATTGTGTTTTTCACCTTTCTCGGCGCCTCCCTGGGCTCTTTTCTGAACGTTGTGGCCGGCCGCAGCGTGGCAGGCACTTCCTGGTGGGGGGGAAGCCGGTCTCATTGCCCGAAATGTGGTGCGGTGCTCCGCTGGAAGGATCTTGTTCCCATTGTTTCCTGGATGCTCCTCAGGGGCCGCTGCCGCTACTGCGGCAGCGGGATCGCCTTCCGGTACGTCGGGGCTGAAGTGTGGGGGGCTGCCACAGGAGGCCTGCTCGCCTGGCGCTGGGGACTTTCCCCTGCCCTGTTTCCCGCTCTCGCAGCGGCTTTCGGGCTGTTTCTCAACGCCCTGACCGACCTTGAGGAAGGCTATGTTTTCGACGTTTTCCCCCTGGCCATGGGTGTCTGCGGCATCATACCCAGGCTGCTGCCCGGCGGCGGCTCCCTCCTTGACGGGGTTCTCGGTGCCCTGGCCGGCTGTGCCGTCATCGCCCTTATCATTCTTCTTTCACGGGGAGGCATGGGCTGGGGTGATGCCACCCTGGCGGCGGGAACGGGAATGATCCTGGGATGGAAATTCACCCTGCTGACCCTGTATCTCGGTTTCATGTCCGGGGGCGTATTCTCCCTCGCCCTTCTTGTCGCAGGGAAACTGCGCCGGAAGGACGCCGTGCCGCTGGTTCCTTTCCTGGCCGTTGGGGGAATGCTTACCCTTCTGTTCGGCCCGTGGATTCTTTCTCTCCTAAATGTCGATCCAGCGCTTCCCTGGAAATAAGAAGCATTTCCTCAAGGGGTTCCCGGGAGGGGGCCCCTTCTTTTTTCCGGAATGAATGGTCCGCTCCCAGTATGAAGCGGAACTCCTTTCTCGGTTCCGGGAGGGGCAGCCTGTCGAAAATTCTCCGTGATGACTCTTCGCTGAACGTTTCGTCAAGGCTTCCGTAGAAAAAGAGTGCAAAGGCGGGGGAGGCGTCCGATGCGGCCCGGAGAACCTCGGACTTGTCGCCGAGGCTGTCCAGAACAGGAAGAGAGAGGCTTCCGGAAGCTTCGGGCCGGATCTCGTCTCCGCTGCCGGAGACGATGAGCCCCGCGACCTCCCCCTCCCGGGGTGAAGTCAGCCCCGTCCCGGCGATATAGCCCGCCGTCTTCTTGCCCGCGATGAGGACTGAAATAAGCCCCCCCAGGGAAAAACCCCAGAGCACGGGAACGGAGACGGAAAAATCCCGGCGGAAGTACTCGAAAGCGGAGCAGGCATCGTAGACTTCCATGGGGAAGGTCTTCCCCCGGAAGGCTGCCTTCGCCCAGGACACCCTGTCATCGCCGAAGGTTTCCCTGTCCCTTCTCAACCGGGAGCTTTCCGCGATACAGGCGGAAACTCCATTGGCGGCGAGTTCCCTGGCCAGGAAGCCGTACTTGTTTCCCTCGGCGGGAGAAGCCCATCCGTGAACACCGTGTAACAGCAGGACCGCCGGGCAGTCCCGGCCTGATCCGGCCTTGAAAAAATGCAACAAAACTTCCCGGTCGCCAAAGCTCCCCGGAGCTGTTTCCGAAATATAGTCCATTCTCTCCGGCCTCCTTGATCTTGTCTGGGGAAAATTATCCCCGTTTTTGCTCCTGTTTTCAACTTTTCCTCCGGTTGGGGGGAGTATCGGGGAGTATCGGGAAATTGACATATTCCCCTGGAGAGAGTATCGTACCCGTGACAGCAACTGGGGGAGTCGGCGGAAACCGGCTGAGAGGGAGCTTTTCGGCTCCGACCCCTGGAACCTGATCCGGGTCATGCCGGCGAAGGGAAGTGCGTGTTTTGCATAAAAGCAAATGCATGAAGACTTCCGCTCCCGGCATTTCCCAGCCGGGAGTTTTTTCATGCTTGAAATCAGATCCTTCTCCAAGAGTTTCGACAGCCGCCCCGTGTTTTCGGACTTCTCCCTTTCTGCGGAACAGGGGAGCTTTACCGTGCTCCTGGGGCCGTCGGGCTGCGGCAAGAGCACTCTCTTCGACCTGCTCATGGGAATCCTTCCCCGGGACAGCGGCCGTATCTCCCTCGGCGGGCGGGAGATGCCGGACCTGAGAGGAGCGGCGGCCTACATGAGCCAGAAAGATCTTCTTCTTCCCTGGAAGACATTAAGGGAAAACGCCCTTCTGCCCGTTGCCGTGAAACGCACGCCTGCGGCAGAAGACCATCGCAGGGCGGAGGATCTCTTTTCCCTGCTGGGGCTCTCCGGCCGGGAAGACTATTTTCCCGGGCAGGTATCCGGAGGGATGGCCCAGCGGTGTGCCCTGGCGCGGACTATCCTGTTCGACACACCGGTCGCCCTCCTGGACGAACCCCTTTCCGCCCTCGACGCCATAACCAGAAGGACTCTCAGGGGACTTCTTCTGCTTCTGCAATCCCGCTTCGGGAAAACCATCCTCATGGTGACCCACGACGTGGAAGAGGCCCTTCTCCTCGCCGACACCATCCTGCTGCTCTCTCCCCCTCCGATGAGGATCCTTGAGGTTCTCCGGCCGGAAGGAACAAAGGACTCAAGAGAAGAATCCCCGTCCTTCGCCGGAATGAAGCGATGCATACTGAAGCTCCTCCAGGAGGGATCCCGATGAGACAGGCGGCTCTTCCCCTGCTGTTTCTCTGCACGTTTCTGGCTGCCTGGGAAGCTTTCTGCCGGCTGTTCGACATTCCTCCCTTTCTTCTTCCCGCTCCTTCACGGGTGGCGCATGTTCTCGCGACGGAGGCCCCTCTCCTGCTAAGACACGGGTTGACCACGATCCTGGAAATCCTTCTCGGAATCCTTCTCTCCCTGGCTGTGGGCATACCCCTGTCCATTGCCATGTTTTTCTCCCCCGCTCTCGAAAAAGCCCTTTCTCCCCTGCTGATCGCCTCCCAGGCGATCCCGGTGATCGTCATCGCCCGGCTTCTCGGCGTGCCCGAGGAGCGCGCGCCCGACCTGCTGGCCTGGTCGAACGCGATGGTCGGCATGACGGGCGCGGAACCGAAGTCGGTGAGCGAAGCCTCGACGGTGCCGCCGGTGATCTCGGCCAGCAACGTGGCGGCCCTGTCG
>JAPXRK010000019.1:0-6008 GCA_033813575.1 Synergistales bacterium | reverse complement strand
GAAGCAAGATAGCCATGGCGGCGGTGATCATCTTTTTTCCGGTCACGGTGACCCTGCTCCAGGGATTCAAAAGCTGCGATCCCGACCTGAAAATCCTTTTTTCCGTCATGGGAGCAGGCTGCCTGACAACCCTGCGGCATCTCTACTGGCCCTGGGCACTTCCCTATTTCTTCGCTGGGTTGAGGGTAGCCGTCTCGGTGGCAGCCATCGGCGCCGTCATCGGTGAATGGGTGGGAAGCCTGGACGGGCTCGGTTTTTTGATGATGCAGGCGAATGCCCGTCTCAGGGTCGATCTTGTCTTTGCCTCTATCGTCGTTCTTTCGGCAGTCAGTCTTTCCCTGTGGGGGATCGTCTGCTTCCTCGAGAAAAATACCGTCCGATGGGCGGAAAAGAAACGGTGACGGGGCTCCGCACCGTAACAATCTCTTTGATTGGAGGATATGCCATGAATCGCAACCGTTTTTTCCTGATGCTCCTTGTTCTGCTGCTCCTTGCCTCACCCGCCGCCGGGGAGGAAATGCTCAGCCTGATGCTCGACTGGTTCCCCAACGTCGACCATGTCCCCCTCTTCGTCGCCCGCCAGGGTGGGATCTTCTCGAAGCACGGGCTTTCGGTGGAGCTGCAGAGCCCATCCGACAGCGCCGATCCCCTGAAGCTCGCCGCCGCCGGGCATGTGGACATCGCACTTTCGTACCAGCCCCAGGTGATCATCGCGGCATCGGGGGGAATTCCGCTGAAGGCGGTGGGACGCCTCGTGGGAAGCCCCCTCTCCACCCTTCTCTTTCTCGACGGGAAAGGAATAGCCTCTCCCGCCGATCTTGAGGGAAAAACCATCGGCTATACCGTTCCCGGCATGATGGACCACCTTCTCCATGCCTTCGCCGCCGTCAACGGAATCAAAACGTACACGCCGGTAAACGTGGGCTTCGTCATTCTTCAGTCCCTGGCGGCAGGCAGGGTCGATGCAATCATGGGGCCCTTCAAGAATTACGAACCCGTCGCCATGGAGATGGAAGGGTATCCGGCCTCTTTCTTCGAGCTCGAGAAATTCGGGATCCCCGCCTATGACGAACTGGTATTCGTGGCCGGCACAATGACCTGGGGCAGGAAAGCGGAAACGATACGGCGGTTCCTCGACGCAGTGGAAGAAGCCATCGCTTTCACGGCGGCCCGTCCGGAGGAGGCCCTGGCCCTCTATTTCGAGGCCGTTCCGGAAGCACCGAGGGAGATGGAAAGAAAGGCTTTTGAAAAAACGAGGAGCTGGTTCGGGCCGGACACCAGTCTCGATGTTTCCAGGTGGAAAACCTTCGCTGATTTCGCCCTTCAGTGGGGAATGATTGAAAAGGAGGTAAACATCGATGAAATCGTGGCTGAAAGGTAACGGGGAAACACGGATAAGAAAGCTGACCTTCGCGGGTCTGCTCGTGGCCGCAGGGCTGCTTCTTTCAGGGGTTTCCTTCCCCATGGGGCCCACCCGGTGCTACCCCTTCCAGCACACGGTGAACGTCCTCGCCGGGGTCGCCCTGGGGCCGTGGTGGGCCGCAGGGGTGGCCTTCCTCACCAGTCTCCTTCGGAACATGACAGGAACGGGCACCCTCTTTGCCTTCCCCGGGAGCATCCCGGGAGCCATAGCGGCCGGGCTTGCATTCAGGTATTTCAGGGCGTCCTGGGCAGCCCTTGCGGAACCTCTCGGGACGGGATTTCTCGGTGCGGCGATTTCCGCCTGGATCCTCGGTCCTGCCGTCGGGCAGGCTGCGGGCTTTTCTGTGCTCACGGGAGCCTTTCTTGCAAGCAGCGTTCCGGGAGCGATCCTGGGCATGGGGCTGGTTCATGGGCTGAAAAAGACATCTCTCTCTCCCTTTTTCGCGGGAAAGAAATGAGCCGCCTGGAATTACGCTTCACCGGGAGGAAAAACTCAGTTATAATTTAAAATTATGCTTCCAGAAGAGGAGTTTTTCCCCGTGACCGCCGTACAGCAAAACATATCATTGATCGTTCTGAAATGCTTTCTCTCCATCAGGAGATCCAAGACGGAAAAGATAACCGTTTTTTTCTACGAAATCCTCTCCCCGGCGGGAGTCCGCTCTTCGGGAATCGGTTTCGGCAGTACGGGAGAGGAGGACGAGGGAAGCGTTTCCGTCGAATCCGGGATAGATGCCTTCATCAGCCATACAGAAAACCTGTCGGGCCGAATGGAAGAACAGGGAAGAAAACTTCCGGGAATTCTTCTTTCCTCACTTGAGGGAATACTCGGTGAAATACTTACACCGGAATCGGTAAGGGAAAGTCTGGACAAAGGGGGGAATAAAACTCTCGAAGAACGAATCCGGGAGGAGGTTGCCTCCCGGATCGGATACCGGGCGACAGCCTACATTCAAGCGGAGAGAAAAAGCCCGGCGGAACTGGCTGAGCTGCTCGGCTCCGATTTCTCCGCCGAAATTTCGGCAGGAGACGGCAGGGACGGTTCAGCAGGAGAAATCAACTTTCTGATCCCCTGCTCGCCGGCCATCGACCCTGTCAAGGGAATACCGGCGGCGGCCCTCGAAGAAGGCGAATCGATCGTCGTTCACCTTCCCTCGGGAGAATCGCCTCTTCGGGAAAAGCTGCGCACCGCCGACCCGGCTTTCGACGGGGCGCTGAGGGGAGAGGTGCTCTCCATTCACAGGGACCGGGAGGGCGGCTTCACCGTTCTTCTCCGCCTCTCGGAGGAGTTCAACGGCGTAATTACCCTTGAAGGGAACACGAAGCTTCGCAGGGCCCTTGCGGAACCTTCATCCGTTCCCTCCTGCGCAGGTTCCTCGCCCGGAGAAACCCCGGGAGAAGAGAAGGACGACGCCCTTCCTCCATCTGTACTCCTTCTTCTCGCGGGCAGCTGTGCCGTCCTGCTTACCCTTCTGCTCATGTTCAGGATCTTCCGCTGAACACCTTCTCCGCCATCCGGCGGGCAGCCCCGGCTATATCCCTTTTTCCCACGACGGATGCCACTACGGCGATTCCGTCCACCCCTGCCGAGAGCACCTCCGCCGCGTTTTCCTCGCTGATCCCCCCGATGGCCACCGACGGGAGGGAAAGGATTTCGCGGATTGCCCTGACACCTTCTACGCCGATCACCGAGGCTCCTGTTTTCGTTCCCGTGGGAAAGGCGGCCCCGATCCCGACGTAATCCGCTCCCTGTTCCTCGGCTGCCCGCCCCTCCTCGCTGGAATGGGCGGTCGCCCCGATGAGAAAATCCTCCGGCACGATCTTCCTGACGGCCGACACCGGAAGGTCTTCCTTCCCGAGGTGAACGCCGTGGGCTCCGGCGGCAAGGGCGATGTCGAAGCGGTCGTTCACAACGAAGGCCGCTCCCCTGCTCCTGCAGAGGGCGGAAAGCCTGCAGGCGGTTTCGTACAGTTCCCGGCCGCTCATTTCCTTGTCCCTCAGCTGGATCATGGTCGCTCCGCCGTCAAGGGCAAGCGCCGCCTGCTCTTCGATGGACCGGGGAGCCCCAACCCTGCGGTCGGGGATGACATACAGCTTCAATGCGTCTCTTATGTTCATTCTCCACTTCCTCCTTCACGGTGCGTACACATCCGCCGCCCCTGGGCCATCAGGTCTTCCGGCGCAAGGGACGCAAGCCCGTCCAGCAGCGCCGCCCGGAATGAACCCGGTCCATTCGCTCTTTCCTGAGCACCTTCCGCCGCATGCCGGAGCATGACAATGGCGGCCGAGGCTCCTGCGGCTATCGCCCCCCCGGAAATAAGCACCCCCATGAGAGACCCGAGCAGGCAGCCTCCTCCCGAAATCTTCGCCATGAGAGGGCTCCCTCCGGAAAAGACGAGAGCCGACGCTCCGTCGGCGAGTATGTCCACAGGTCCGGTGGCGCAGATGAGGGCTCCGGTCCGCCCGGCAAGGGCCTGCATGGCCGAAACGAGAGGTGCCGTCCCGCTTCCGGAATCCACGCCCCTCACCTCACCGGCCTGCCCTGCGAGCAGCCGTATCTCTCCGTAGTTCCCCTTGATGACCGAGGGCCGGCAGACTGAAAGAAGGCTGTTGACGGCGGCCGTCCGAAAGGCAGTCGCCCCGTAGCCCACGGGGTCGAAGACGATATTTTTCCCCGCCTTCACTGCCCGGCTCATGGCCAGGAGGGCACTCCCGTCCGGAGTTCCCGTGTTGATCACGAGTGAGTCCGCCGAAGCCGCCAGCTCCGCTGCCTCCCTGGGACAGCGGGACATCACCGGGGAGCCTCCGGCGGCAAGGGTTCCGTCCGCCTGGAAGGAGGCCGACACGAAGCTGGTGATGGTGTAGACCAGGGGGTGCAGCCGCCGCGCCCGCTCAAGGGCTTCTGCCCAGGACCGGGGGGAAAGGGCTGCGAGGCCTATTTCTCCGTCCACGGGGGAGTCACCGCGTGTCCGAGAGGTCCCCACCCCGCCCCGGGGCGAAAGCCGGATTTCAGGGCAAGGCGGAGATATTGTCGTCCCCGCCGGACCGCTTCTTCGAGGGAAGAACCCGAAGCAAGCTCCGCTGCTATGGCGGCGCTCAGGGTGCAACCTGTTCCGTGGGTGTTTTCCGTACGGATGCGGGAATCGGTGAACCTCTCCAGCCTCCCCCGGCAAAAGAAGACATCCGTGACGGAATCGACCTGCATCCTGTGGCCTCCTTTCACGAGAACCGCCCCGGGGCCTTTCGTCCCGATGGCTTCCGCCGCCTTTTCCATGTCTTCCACCGACTCTATGGTCATGCCCGAAAGACGTTCCGCCTCGGGAACATTGGGCGTCACCAGGAGCGCCAGGGGAAGAAGTTCCGTCCGCAGAACATCCACCGCCTCATCGGCTATGAGGGACGCCCCGCTTTGGGCGATCATCACCGGGTCCACCACGAGGTTGCCAACCTTCCACCGCCGTATGCCTTCCGCCACTTCCAGGATAGTCTCCGGAAGGGCAAGCATCCCCGTCTTGGCCGCCCCGACGGGAAAGTCGGACCAGAGGGCGTCCATCTGGGCCCGGATCATCTCACGCGGAACATTCCAGACCGCGCTTACTTCCCGGCTGTTCTGCGCCGTCAGGGCCGTAATGACGGTCATGCCGAACACCCGAAGGGCGGCGCAGGTTTTCAGGTCCGCCTGTATTCCCGCTCCTCCGCCGGAATCGCTCCCGGCGATGGAGACGGTTATTCCCCTGTAGATTTCCATAATCCCACCTCCCCAAAAAAATCAGGAACCCCCAAAATCAGCGGGGCTCCTGTCTTTTCCGTCCTCCCGGAACCTTGCTCCGGTGATGGCACTCCCTCCGCCGGCATTACCCGGATCAGGTTAGGGGTCGAAGGCGTAATCAGCCTTCCTCTCAGCCCGCAGTAGCTCCCCCGGTATTCAGTTGTCAGGCGGCGAGCGCCCTCCCTCAGGCCTTCTTTTCCGACGCCTCTCCGTCCCCGTTTTCCCGTGAAAGCCATTTTTCCCAGTCGAACCGGACCAGTCCGCTGGCCACGTAGACCGTCATGACCGCAAGGGGCGCCGCGGACTGGAGGGTGGCAAAAGCCGCCGCCAGGATTCCGCCGAGAAGGAGGAATTTTTTCCTGTCCCCCTGTCCCTTTGTCAGCCCCTTCAGGCTGCCGTAGGGCACGCCCGATATCATGAGAACCCCCGACCCGAAGCACAGAAGTGCCGCCGCCACGGGATTAAGGGGTATCGGCGCGAGAATGAAGGATGCGAGAAACATTCCCCCCGCCGGGATGGGGAGCCCCTGGAAGGGACCGGGCAGGTGAATCACGTTGAACCTGGCGAGGCGCAGGGCGCCGCACAGGGCGAAGAACGCCGCGGCGAGGACTCCCCATACCCCGAGGACATTGATGTAGGAGACGTACATGAGCATGGCGGGAACCACGCCGAAACTGACCACGTCCGCCAGGCTGTCGAACTCGAGGCCGAACTGCGTTCCCCCTCCGAGACTTCGTGCTACCTTCCCGTCCATACAGTCGAAAAACACGGCCATGAAGACAAGCCATGCAGCGGGCACGAACCGCCCCTGAAACAG
>JAPXRK010000018.1:0-13138 GCA_033813575.1 Synergistales bacterium | reverse complement strand
GAATGTGACTATGACGGAATAAAAAGCCGTTCTGACGAAGGTCAGCCAGTAGATGGGCTCGCTGAAAAAAGCCATGTAATTTTCCAGGGTAAAGCCTCCCGGCCGGGAGGATGTGAAGGAAAGCCGCAGAAGCTCGGCGTGGGGCAGCACGATCAGAAGCAGCAGCCACAGGGCCACCGGGAGGAAAAAGAACAGTAAGCCCCAGTTCAACCGTATTCTACCGTTCATCGTAGGGTTTCCCGCCGCTCCCGGCAAAACAGAGGGATACTCCGGGATCCCAGCCTACAGAAATCCGGTCGCCCGCCCTGATGTGGTCATACAGCCCAGTCTGGGGCAGCATGACGACGATCTCGTCCTCCGTCCCTTCGGGAATCACAAGGAGGCGGCTGTTCCCGCCGTCGAACAGGACCGCCCGAACCTGAACGGGCATCCGGTTGAACCCCGGGGTGTCGCTGCCGGGTTCGATCACCATGGCCTCGGGCCGGACGAACATCTCGCAGGGAACCCCCTCTTCGCGGCCGTGAACGGCTTCACCGAGGGCGAAGAGAAACTTCCCGGCATACAGTCCGGTCGGCATTCCGCCGTCGCTTCCGGACGGGACGATCAGGAACCTGTTGTTGTTCCCCACGAACTGGGCCACGAAAGAGGACCGCGGCCGGTGGTACAGCTCCTGGGGGCTTCCCGTCTGCTCAAAGGCCCCCTTGTTCATCACCGCCACCGTGTCGCTCATCACCATGGCCTCGGACTGGTCGTGGGTAATGTAGACGAATGTCGTCCCCACGTTCGCCTGCAGGGTTTTCAGCTCGACTTTCATGTGCTCCCGAAGTTTTGCGTCAAGGGCGCCGAGGGGTTCATCCAGCAGCAGCACCGCAGGATCGAGCACCAGGCACCGGGCTATGGCGATGCGCTGCTTCTGCCCACCTGAAAGCTGGCCGATCTGCTTCTTCCCCGAGTCGGGAAGCCCCACCCGTTCCAGCATGTCATTCACCTTCCGGGCGACCCCATCGCTCTTCTCACCTCTCCTCCTCAGCCCGAAGGCCACGTTTTCAAACACGTTCATCATGGGGAAAAGGGCAAGGTTCTGGAAGACGAGGTTCACCGGCCGCCTGTTCGGGGGGACGCTGCTCATGTCCTCGCCGTTGAACAGGATAGTCCCTCCGTCCTGCCGGTAAAACCCGGCGATCATTCGAAGGAGCGTTGTCTTGCCGCATCCCGAGGGCCCGAGGATGGAAAAAAACTTTCCGTCCTCCACGTCGAAGGACACGTTTTCAACGGCGGTGAAATTTCCGAATCTTTTGGTGAGACCGCGAACCGAAAGGGCAAAGGGCATGGAGAGGTCACCTCAATCAGAGAGCCGCCGGCAGCCATCCGAAGGCCGCCGGCGGAGTGAGATTCGTTGTTGACGCTTTTTTTACCGCGCGGCCTTCACCTTGTCCAGCGTCCGGCCTTCCATCTCTTCTATTCCTGCGGGAACCGTCGGGTACCAGTTGATCTTCGCCAGGACCTCAGGCGGAAGTCCCCGGGTGAAATTAGCCTTGATCTCGGGATCGAGGAACTTCACGGCATCCTTCGAGGCTGTGCCGTAGGTCTCCCTGTTGGTGAAGAAGGCGGCGTTCTCGGGACGGAGCATGAAATTGATGTAGGCGTAGGCCCCTTCAAGGTTCTCGGAACGGGCGGGGATCGCGAAAGTGTCAACCCATGCAAGGGCGCCGCTCGCGGGAGCGAGGTAGTCTATGTCGGGATTCTCCCCGTGGAGCTTCCATCCTGCCTGCTCCCACGCGGACGCCGCCCAGACCTCCCCGGAACGAAGGAGTTGTAGCAGCTGATCACCGTTGTCCCAATAGGTCTTCACCGAGGGTTTTCCTGCGATAAGGACCTTCTCCATCTCGTCGAGGAACTTCTGGTACTCTTCCGGTTTCCCGTAGAGAGCGAAGGGGTCGTGTCCCAGGGAGAACCCCATGCCGATGAGGGTGGGCCTCTTCAGCCGGTAGGACACCCTGCCGGCATACTTCGGGTCGAGAAGATCCTTGAAATCCTTCACGTCGGGCGCCTTGGCCCTGTTCACCACGAGTCCCTCAGTGCCATACACATGGGGGACCGCGTAGGACTTCCCCTCCACGAGCGTATTCTTTTTCACTGCGTTGAGAAGGGAGGGGTCAATCTGCTCTTCGTTAAGGCGGGAATAATCTATGGGCTGGTAAATCCTGTACTGCTCCACCACGGACGAGATCCTGTCCTGGGAAGGCTGGGCGAGGTCAAAGCCGCCGCCCCGGGTGGCACGGAGCTTGCTGATCATTTCCTCGTTGTTGCTCAGGGTGATTTCAACCTTGTATCCTGTTTCCGCGGTAAACTTGTCAAGGAGTTCCTGGGGGGCATACCCCGCCCACGTAATGACGCGGAGCACCGGGTTCGCCGGAGCGGCACACGCCGCGGAGCTGAAGATCAGCGCGGTCAGAACAAACAGCACAAGCGCACATCGTTTCATCCACTATCCCTCCTGAGGATTCCGATAATGAACTGCTTTCCTGTTGTTTCGTCCCATGGCCGGAATGCCGTATATGGAACCCGGCGACTCTGATTCTAGTATCAATGGACTTTGAGGTCAATAAAACAATGGGAAACGGCAGAAAGTGTTACGGAACCGAAACAAAACGCATCCGCCCGGGACATCCCTCTATGGCTTCTCTTGCCCGCGGAACCCCCCTGGAGCACCGTCCCTGACGGTCAGGAAAGGAGCGTTTCCCATTTCAGAAATGATGTGATATGCTTTAAATGAAAGCAAAAAGTTCCCCCTTCATGCTGAAAACCATCCCCTTTTTCCCAGTGTTCCGAAGCAAAACAGCCTTCCTTTCCCCGTTTTTTCCGGGAAAGGGAATCTGCTCCGTTTTATTGAGTAGGACAAAACCAGCCACAAAATAAGAGGGAGGTTTCGAACATGTCAACACTGGAACGGGCGATTGAAATCGCGCGGAAAGCCCATAAAGGGCAGGTGGACAAGGCAGGGGCGCCGTATATCGGTCATCCCCTGCGGGTCATGGAACGGGTCCCCGAAGAGGCGAAAATGGCCGCCGTGCTTCACGACGTGCTGGAAGACTCCTCCTTCACCCTTGGGGACCTGAGGGCCGAAGGCTTTCCCGAAAGCGTGGTCGAGGCGGTCGAGGCCCTGACGAAACGTCCGGGCGAAACCTATGCGCTTTTCATCCTCCGGGCGGCATCCAACGACATTGCCCGGACCGTCAAGCTGGCCGACCTTTTCGACAACTGCGACCTCTCCCGCATCCCCGACCCCGGTCCGGAGGATTACGAACGGCTGAAAAAATACCAGGGAGCCATACGGGCCATCCGCATCCTGTTTCTCGATCCCCCCTCCCCAAAAAACAACACCCCGGACTTCCCCGAAAGATCCGATATCATCGCGGAGGCCGTCTTCAACTGCGTTCTCTGCGGCAAGGAAGCCGGGCACCTTTCCATGGTTCGCGCACCAGACGGATGCAGCCTCCATCGGCAGAGTTTCACCGGAAAACTGACGATACCGTCTTTCCACGACGTGACATCGTTCATGAAAATACTGAACGCCCTCCGGACCCGCGACATCAGGACGCTCCATCAGACGGACTTTGAACTGACACCCTTCTACTGCCCAGAGTGCGACGCCTGCTACTGTGGCGACCACTTTCTCCGCTGGGACGTCTTTGAGGAAGACATGCCCATGTTCCACGACTGCATCATGGGATGCTGCCCCGAAGGCCACAGAAGGATGCTTGAAGATTGATTCAATGCCGTCTTCCGGGCAGCTTTACGGACAACGGCAGCTATTATCTCGAAACAGGCCGGCCACCTCTTTCTCTTCGAAGGAAAACACCATGGTCGTCCAGAGGATATCCCGTCCAAGGCCATCCTTCGTTGCTTCCTTTGCCAAAAGCCGAAGCCCCTGTCCTTCGAAGAGATGCTGCACTTCTTCCGGCGTCCGGTTTTCAAAAAAACGATCATCTTTTTCTTTCCGCTCGCCGGAAGAAAAGGAGCAGAAAAAGATCCCCTTCTCCTTCAGGAGGGCCTTCACCTGGCAGGCGAAGGAGAAAAGCTCGGAATCAGGGATGTGCATCAGCACCGCTATGGCTGTTATGGCATCGAACGTGTGCTTCAGGAGAGGATGGTCTTCAGTCAGCGGGAAGAGGGCCGGCAGGAAGGAGACGTTCCTTTCCGCTCCCTTCGGAAGGTTCTGCCGGGCGGCCTGGAGCATGGCGTCGCTACCGTCCGTGGCGGTGACCCTACACCCCTGGGATGCGAGGAAGACGGCGTCCCTGCCGGAGCCGCAGCCTATTTCAAGAACGGACGATCCCGAAGGGATCCATTTACGAAGCAGGGCATGAAGAGGTTCCGTGTCCGCCTGGTTGTACCGTAACGAGAGCCCCTTTGCATGTTCGTCGTACCACGAGATGGTCCTGTCGGTCATGGAGCCCTCCTGACGTGCCCGGAACAGGGCGTGAAAGAGGAAAAACACTCCCTTTTCAGCGGTTTTTTAACTCTTCCGGGACGGAAAAATCCTACGATGCTGCCTGAAAATCTTCGAAACCGGAGGGGTGGTTCCCGGCTCTTCCATCACGCAGCCGGAGAGACCGCCATTTCTTCTCGGGAAGAGAGTTCTTTCTCCAGGGACGCAAGATCAGAGTTTTTCTCTCTCCCCCCGAAGGTCGATGGTTTCGAAGGCATTGCTTCTCAGCCTGGAGCCGATCAGGAATTCAATGATGGCATCGCTGATCACGGAAACGGTGTCGCCCTTCCGGACGCTGATTCCCTGGCCTTCGGCGATCTTCAGCAGCGAGGTTTTCTTCAGCTTCAGGGACGAGAGGATTTTCCGGCCTTCTTCACGGCTGCCGCAGGCGGAGAGCCGTTCCTCCACGGCGGTGATGTCTGCTTCGTCCATGGCAGGGGATGCCATTTTCGCCGCCTGTTTTTTCGCCTTCATCTCGGGGACGAGGTTCAGTTCCCCCGCCAGAAGCCCCCGGATTTCCCCTTCGGTGAGTTTTTCCAGCACCGAGGCCAGTATCTTCAGCAGCCTGGAATAGTCTGTGGCATTTTTCATCATTTCATCCTCTCCAGTACTTCGGACGCAAGGTCCTCAAGTTCATTGATGACACTCTGCTGGGTCTGCCCCGCACCCCGCCGGAGTATGACGGGCAGCGGCGTGGCGGATATGTTGGAGTACATGGTCCGGTTTTCCCTCAGCATGGTCTCGAAGACGGGATATTCCCGCTTCCGGACATCCCTGATGAAGGGCTGCTGGGCCCTGATGGGACTTCCTGCGGACAGCTGGATCATGGTGAAGAGCACCCCAAGCATAACGGGGTTGATATGGGTGAATTCGTGGTCTTCACAGATGTCCACGTACCGGTTGTAGGTTTCCACCAGGGATTCGACCTTGTTGTTCAGGTAGTCGATCCCCAGGGTGGAAAGGTAGTCGGGGATGGTGGGGACCAGGAGATAGTCGCTGGCGGCCACGGCGGTCTTGGTGACGATGTTGAAGCTGGGGGGGCAGTCTATGAGAACCACGTCGTACCGTCCGTCGAGAGACTTGAGGCCCTGGGCAAGCCTGGAATGGACCCGAAGGAAATTGTTCCTGAGCTCCCGTTCCGTGGAGCCGCTCAGCTTGCTGCTGAGTTCGATCTCGATGTTGATGAGGGCAAGATGGGAACAGATGAGATGGAGCCTCCCGCTTCCCCGGATCGGGAGCTTCGGGTCGACGACCAGTCTTTCGAGATTCCAGTTGAAATCCTTGTCGATGAAGGCATCATACCAGTTCTTGATGGTCTTCGTCTCGGCGAATTTCTGTTTCCATTCGTCCACGTGAAAGAAAGAGAAGGACAGGCTGGACTGGGGATCGAGGTCGATGGCCAGGACCCGTTTCCCCTTCTTCGTCAGTGCGGCGGCCAAATTTGCCGTTACGGTGGTTTTGCCGACGCCGCCCTTGTAGTTCATCACGGAAAGGATGCGGGTTTTCTCTCCTTCCCGGAAGGGAGGGACGATTGATTTTTCAGCGGCAGGCTCCGAAGGAGGAATGACGATGACCGCTTCGGCAGGGACGTCCTCTTCCCGGTCGGGGGGTTCGGCCGCCGCTTCGTCCCACGGTTCCGGAGAAGGCATGGAGGTGGTTTCCCCGATAATTTCCTCTTCCGGCTCATCATTCAATTCCGGGATCGGTTCACCTGCGTATTCCGAAGGTTCTTCACCAGAGATCGTCCCGTCCGCTTCCTCAGCCGTTTCTCCGGCTGTTTCCGGACCGGGCTCCGGTGAAGGTTCAGGAACCGCTGGCCGAACCTCGTCTTCCCGCACCTCGGGAAGGGATTCTTCCGTTGATTCGGGAGTCCCGGAACCGAAGAGAACGGCGGCAATTTTCCGGAGGAAACTGAAGGGTGATTGGGTCACAGCGCAACATCTCCCTTTTTTTCAAATCATGGTGTTGCGGCAGTCCGGCCGCTCCCGTTCAATGACGCCTTCATAAGCGGGGATGGATCCTTTCCTCCGCCCGGGATGAGAGAGCGAGGCCTGCTGAAATCCGTTTTTCCTTTTTCTTCGGCGGTCAGTCTATCGCCGGCTCTTTCGTGAGGAGTCTGCAGGTGACCGCGCTGAGCGACTTGACGGCTTTGGGCAGGGCATCCCTGTCGTTGAAATCGAACCGCCTGTTATGACCGACGGCTGCCGTTTCGGTGAGGATCCGCAGCATGGATGCCTGGCCGCCCTGATCCTGGACACGTTTCATCATGTACGAGAAGTCCTCGCTGCCGTCTGCCTCACGGCGGAGCCGGGGATGAACCCTGACCGTTTTCAGGTCCCTTTCACAGACGTCACGGATGAACTCCATAAGCGGCTTGTCGCTTTCCAGCAGGAAGGCCTCCCCCATTTTCTTCACTTCGAAGGTGCAGTCGTGCATTTCCGCGGCCGTCCGGAGGATCCGCTGCGTCCATTGCTCCATGTAGATGTTCCCCTCGCTGGTTTTGCCCCGGACTTCCAGCTCCATTTTAGCGAATTCGGGGATGACGTTCCGCCCCGAACCCGCATGAAGGGTGCCCACGTTGACCCTGGTGTCGGACTTGCTGTTCCGGGGGATGGCCAGCAGGTTCTGAACAGCGGTCACGGCAGCCGCAAGGGCGTTCCGTCCGTCCTGGGGGTTGCTTCCGGCGTGGGCGGATTTTCCGTAATAGAAAGCGTCCATTTTGGAGGTTGCCAGGGATCCCCCGGAACCGGCGGTGATGTCCGACATCCTGTCTTCGTCGGTCTCCCTTCCGGAAATGTGGCAGGCGAGGACGTAGTCCACGCCGTCAAGGTGCCCCTTCTCCACAATGCTCCTGGCGCCCCGCACCCCTTCCTCCGCAGGCTGGAAGATGATCCTGACGGTGCCCCGCAGGCCGTCTTTCAATCCCATGAGAACTTCCGCCACGCCGAGGCCGATGGCTGCATGGCCGTCATGGCCGCAGGCGTGCATCATGCCGGGGTTCACGGAACTGAAGCCTTCACGGAATGGACGGTGTTCCGGGGAGGTGTCCTCCACCACGCCAAGGGCGTCGATGTCGAACCGGAGGGCCACCGTGGGGCCTTTCCCGCAGCGGAGTACGCCCATCACCCCGGTGAAGCCGCCCCGGACCTTCTCAAGGAACTCGGTATCCGCACCCTGTTCCTTCGCCCGGAGGTAGTTCTTCTCGAGCTCTTCGTCCGAGGGCAGCCCCATGCGGGATTCGTCATGGCAGACGTCCCGTCCGGCCAGGACTTCATACCCCATGCCGGTGAGGCGTCTCGCGATGAGGGAGGCAGTCCTCATCTCGAACCAGCCGCTTTCGGCGTACTTGTGGAAATCCCTGCGGCAGGCGACGAGCCTTTCAGTCATCCTGTCCGCCAGTTCTTCTATTGCTGCATACATGGGCATCCCTCCGGATAGGTTTTCTGCTCCGTATTATGAAGAATAGAGGACCCATTGTCCAATGCCCTTTCCTGGTAACCATTCGGTGATAATTTCGGAAAAAGCAGTATACTGGGCATGAATAAAGCTCGAATTAGGATGAGGAAGAAAAAACAGGGCGGAACAAGGGCCGCCCGGGGCGGGTGAGATTCTTGAATGATTCAAAGGATTCTGCCGGGAAGAGAAAAGAAAGGTTCTGCTTCCTGATCGCCGATATTGCCGCGATGATCCTTTTTTCCACCGCGTTGTGCATGTGTATCGAGATTTTTATCGCGAAACTGACGTTTTTCCAGTCGGTTACAGCCAGAATAGTGGCCATACCTGTCAATCTCATTACCGGGAGACCCTACGGCCTTTTCCGCGACCGACTTTTTCTCGCCCTCGGGATTGAAAGGAAAAAACCCTGGAAGATGATCCTGGGCGATACGCTTGCCTTCGTCATTTTCCAGGTACCCCTGTACGTCATTGTGCTTCTCTGCGCAGGAGCGACATGGAAACAGATCGCCGTTTCGTCGGTTTTCATGTCGGCCGTCTTCTCACTGGCGGGCCGCCCTTACGGGATCTTTCTTGATTTCTGCAGACGGGTCGCCGGAAATGTCGTAAGAAACATGTAAGGGGAAATCCCTGGAAAATTACGGGATTCCGGCCGCAATCCCCGAGTTATTGTCAAATCTGGTGTATGGGTCATCAGGCGGCGCTCCTGTCTGATTGGTCCGATAGACGTATTCCGTCCTTGAAAATCACTCCCGTGATAAAGTCTTAACCAGGGGAGAGGATAAAGATGATCATTGAAGAACTGAACAAAAATCTGCTTGAAGCGGCAAAACAGGGCGACATAGAGGGCGTGAAAAAAGTTCTGGAACAGGGTGCGGACGTAAACGCCCGAAGCAAGGACGGCAGGACGGCTATGATAGAGGCGGCACGGTGGGGGCGTCTCACACCCACACTGCTGGAATTGCTTGCCTCCCATGAAGCGGACGTGAATGCTGTGAATGAGTACGGCTGGACGGCGATGATGATTGCGGCATATAAAGGCCATCTCACGCTCCCTCTGCTGAAGACATTCAAGAAAAACGGGGCGAATATCGAAAGAGATTACGAGCGGCTCAAGAAAGAAGGCAAGTTGTCCCCGGAACTTGACGCCATGTTCCTTGAAGCCATGAAAGAGCCTGAAGCAAAAAAAGATATCGAAAAACTGAACTGGCAGTTATTTAGAGCGGCGGAAAAAGGGAAAATACAGGATGTGAAGAACGCCTTGGAGCAGGGGGCGGACCTGAACGCCCGGAACAACAACGGGCACACCGTCCTTGAAGCATGTTTTTTTGAATGGTCTTTCTCGACGGAGGTGGCACGGAGCATAGCTGCCCTTCTTTCCTCCGGGACGATGCCGGACTGCACGGCCCGGGATTTTATAACACGGCTTGATGACAAAAGCGACATTAACGCATGGGAACGGGCAGCCTATGCCCTGCTTCTGGCATCCTTCCTTTACCCGGAGCGGAACGAGGCACTCGACGGATACATTGCGAAAAATCGTTCCCGGGCTGCCAACCTGCTTCTTCCATGCATAACCGGCGCAAATTTCTCCCTGCAGAACGGCTTTTTAGGAATCCTCTCTTCAGGGCGGGCGTCCGCACTGTCCCTGTCGCCTGAAAACATTCCAGCTATGGTGGATATCCTCCTTGACACCCTGGATTCCGACCCGGCACTGGCAGTCGAATTCATAAAGAAACGCCTCGGGAAGAACCTCGAAGCCTGGGCCGGTGACGGAGTTGAAGGGGCGGACAGGCTGGTGTCGAGGCTGGTCCCGTACTTGAATAAGAGAAAAACATGAAGAAAGACGATACTGTGCCGTTTATGGAATTTTGACACCTTGAGAAGATAAGGATGACTATCGACGAACTGAACCGAAAACTGCTTGAAGCGGCAAAACGGAGCGACATCGAAGGCATGATGGAAGCTCTGAAACAGGGAGCCGAAGTGAACTCCCGGGACGGATGGGGCAGGATGGCGATGATGGAAGTCGTTTCAGGTCCTCGGGGCGGTCGAGCAAAAATCGGGACCGGTCAAAGGGTGTTTCCTCCATCTCTTCGAGAGAGAGAACGCTGACGGGAACGGTCTGCCCAGAGAGCATATCGTCAGCGTTCAACGTCAGCGGAGCGGTCGCCATAACGAGGCGCCGGGTGAAGCCTCCTATGCCGGAGAGAGCCAGAAAGGAAGCCAGGTTTTCGACGGCAATTCTCGTCTGCTGGAATTTACACTGTACGGCACAGAATCCCTCTTCCTCCCAGAGCTACGCCACGATATCGATTCCGGTATCCGACAGTCGATATCCGAGGGCTTCCCGTTCCGACCACTCTTTCCAAAGCCAGGCTTCGGAAAAGAGCGCAGTGTATTGGGGTACATAGGAAATACAGAAAAAATAAAGACCTCCCGCTTGATTGCGGGAGGTCTTGCTATTACTGGAGCCGACTTCCAGATTCGAACTGGAGACCCCATCCTTACCATGGATGTGCTCTACCTGCTGAGCTAAGTCGGCTTCATTGTATGAAATGGTGGTGGGAGAAGGATTCGAACCTTCGTAGACGGTGTCGGCAGATTTACAGTCTGCTGCCTTTGACCACTCGGCCATCCCACCACAATTTTGCCTGGCTTTTTACTGGAGCCGGCACCCGGACTCGAACCGGGGACCTGCTGATTACAAGTCAGCTGCTCTACCAGCTGAGCTACACCGGCTCAACGAAGGTATATTATAGCGGGTCAAACGGAGATGTCAACCTTCGATTTGCCCCTGGAAGGGATTATTTCTTCCAGTGCGGTTCCCTTTCTGAAAGGGGGATGGGTTTCACCGCATTCAAAATGTGTTTCCATAGCAGGCCCCTCTCCCATTTCTCTGGAGAGGGGCCTGCTCTGTGGTCGGTCAGTATGCTTCGGAACAGGTTTCGGATCGCCTACCGTTCAGTGTAGGCACCGGATGCCGAGACGGTTCCCCCCCTCTGGACCGTGACGGTCCTGTCTGCGGGAGACTTCCATCCTTTCACATAGGAGAAGGAAATAGTATGTTTTCCCTGAACAATGTCTCCGACCGTCTGGCCGCTCTGGTAGCTCCCTCTTCCGTCGATGCTCCATCGTGCTTCCTTCGGGCCGTCGATCGTCACGGTTACCGATCCGGTGTTTGGTGTATAGGCTGCGGAAAGAGTCGTCGTAACACCGTTCTTTACCGTGATGGTTCTGGCTTCAGGCTTTATGCTGCCCGACACGTTGGAAAACAGGACTTTATAGGTTCCCACGACGATATTGCCCGCTGTCCAGCCGCTGGGGTAGTTTCCTTTTCCGTCGAGGCTCCACCGGCCGTCCTTTGTGCCGGTTATGTCCACCCTGACCGACCCTGTGTTACGGACATAGGTTCCTGATGCCCTGGAAACCACGCCGTTGCGGACGGCAAGCCTCACGTTTGCAGGCCTGGTCCACCCCGAAACATCGGAGAAGGAGACCACCGAATTACCGACATCAATGTTTCCTGCGGTCTGACCGTTTGCGTAGCGGCCTGTACCGTTCAGGCTCCACCTTGCTTCTGCGGGCCCCTGGATGGTTACGGAAACGGACCCCGTATGTTTGACGTAAGCCCCGGATACCGGAACGCTCTTGTCCCTGGCGACGGTGACGGGGACATCCGATGGTTTTGTCCAGTCGGGAACGTCAGCGAAGGAAACAGTGTACTTCCCCGTGGGGATATCCTTCAGAACGTGGCCTCCAGCATAGTTCCCCTTGCCGTCGAAGTTCCACCGGGCCCCTTCGGGACCGTCGATTTTGACGGAAACCGAGCCGACATGGCGGACATATTTCTTGTCCATGGAGGCCATGCCGCCCTTGGTCACGGTGACGGGAACGTCCGACGGCTTTGTCCAGTCGGGGACTTCCGTGAAGGAGACGGTGTACTGCCCCGTGGGGATGTCCTTCAGAACTTGGCCTCCGGCATAATTCCCCTTGCCGTCGAAATTCCACCGGGCGCCTTCGGGACCGTCAATTTTGACGGAAACAGAACCGACATGGCGGACATAGGATCCGGGAACAGAGACTGTCTCGTCCTTTTTGACCGAAATGACGGTGTCCTCCGGCTTCGTCCACTCCGGAACATCCTCGTAGGATACGGTGTACGTTCCGGTGGGAACGTCGGCCAGGATATGGCCGCCGGCGTAGGATCCTTTCCCGTCGAGTCTCCATCCGGCTTTCTCAGGACCATCGATTTTCACCGAAACGGAACCCATGTGCCGGACATATTTCGCACTCACAAGAGCTGTCTCATCTTTCGCAACGGCAACAGATGCGTCAGAAGGCCTGGTCCACTCCGGAACGTCGGAGAAAGAAACGGGATATTTTCCGGTGGGGACATCCTTCACTGCGTGGCCGCTGTCGTAGTTTTTTCCCTCGAAGATCCACTTCCCTTCCTTCGGACCTTCAATCGTCACTGAAACGGCCCCCATGTGGCGAACATATTTTCCTTCCAGCGATGCCGCTCCGTCCTTTTCAACGGTAACCTGGGCATCAGCGGGTTTGGTCCATTCGGGGACATCGGCGAAACTCACCGCAAACTTCCCGGTGGGAACATTCTCCACCACCTGGCCGCTGTCGTAGCTTTTTCCCTCGAAGGTCCACTTCCCTTCCTTCGGACCCTCGATTGTCACGGAAACGGACCCAACATGCCGGATATACGTCCCCGTAACTTCCGCTGTGGTGTCCCTGGTCACGGCGACCGGCAGATCGGCAGGTTTTGTCCAGCCGGGAAGATCATAGAAGGCCACATCATAGTTTCCCGTAGGGACGTTGGAGATAACGGCACCGCTCTCGTTGCCGCCCTTGCCGTCGAAGATCCACCTCGCATCCGTGGGTCCTTCGATCTTCACGGAAACGGACCCAACATGCCGGACGTATTTCCCCTCCAGCGCCACTGCCCCGTCCTTTTCAACGGTGACCTCGGCGTCGGCGGGTTTGGTCCATTCCGGGACGTCGGCGAAGGAGACGGTGTATTTCCCCGTGGGCACGCTCTCGACCACCTGGCCGCTGTCGAACGTCTTCCCGTCAAAGCTCCACTTCGCCTCGGCAGGGCCTTCGATCTTCACGGAAACGAACCCAACATGCCGGACGTATTTCCCCTCCAGCGCCGCTGCCCCGTCCTTTTCAACGGTG